>CBKWFZ010000737.1:0-2666 GCA_966673785.1 uncultured bacterium | reverse complement strand
CATTCGACGCGGCGCCTAGCAGGTTAAGTCCGCCACCGATATAGAGCTTGGTATAACTTGCATTGAACGAGAAGCTGCCAACGCTGCCGGCAGATCCCGCATCCGCGTAGTACGTGTAGTTGGCGGCACCATCAAGATCGAAAACAATCTTGCCAGCGACATCAGGCGGAGGGCAGCAGGTGCCACCAGCATTCCACCATAAGCCCCACGGGTTATTCGGGTCCGACATAAACCACCACAAGCCCTCATCACCACCTGTGCCGTCAAAAACCCAGGTCTTACCTTCAAGTTCCGACCCCACAAGATTATAGTAAGCCTGCGGGAGCGGCTGATCAAGTACATCGATGGTCACGTCAATTGTCTTGACAATAACCTCGCGGTCTGCAGGATCTCCTCCGTTGATGTAGGGCGTGGACACAATATATTTAAATGTATGTGTGCCAGGAATGGGAAAAACCACATCAACCTCATCTGAATACTTCTTATCAATAAGGTAATCCCAGTAGCCAATCACGCCAGGTGTCTTCATCTTTAACGTCAACCCATTACCTGCGCCATCTGCAGTCTGAACCACTTCCAACTCGATGTCATCGGGATTAAAGCTATTCTTCAACACATCCCGGTCTTCGACCGGATCGCACGCGCCCATGAGCACCATTGCTCCGGCGGCGACTAACATTGCTATATTTTTAATCGATTTCATATAATACTTGGTTAAGCTTACGGTTACCATCCCGGGTTTTGTTCATACACACCGTTCGATAGTCTGATTTCTGATTCCGGAATAGATACGAGCCCTTTTGTTGCCACCGGATAGTTTACCCGATATGTCGCCGGGCTGCCTGAATTACGGACGTCGATTTCATTATCGAAGAAGTTTTTGGAATCGTCGTCCACGTCGCCCCAGCGCACCAGGTCAAACCAGCGCAACCCTTCGAAGGCAAGCTCATGAAGCCGCTCTTGCTTGAGCGCATCCAATGAATAGGCAACGGGATCAAGGCCGGCGCGTTCTCGAACGAGGTTCATATACTGTGCATCTTCGGTAAGTTCAGAAAGCATCAGCAGCACATCAGCAAAGCGCATATAATAGAAGTCCTGAGCATGACGAAGTTGCATATCCGTGTTGGTCCATCCGTAGATATAGTTGAACAACCCCTTCATGCCGTCGCCGTTGTCGTATTCGAGGTGCATGTACTTTTTATTGAAAAGACCCGTTTCGTTGTCTCCTTTATCCGCCTGATAACCGGCTGTTCCTTCTTCAGCAACGCCTACGCGGAGAACCGAACCAAGCTTTCGCAGATCTTCATCATCCCATTGGTTGAAAAAGCCAGTGTGAACAGTCCCCCATCCCCAACCTTCTCCAAAAGGTGTAAGCCCGGAGTTGCCGCGAAGGCCCATGAACAGGCTTGCGCGGTTCGTTGTCCGCTGACCTCTCAGCCAGCCCCAGTCACCAAATGTATAGCGCAGCGAAAACATCACCTCTGTATTTCCGGTACCGATGGTACTGTTAAATCCATCCTGTCCGGCCCATGCAAGCCCTTCATCATCCGCCCACGGATACTTCACACTTCCCGCACTTTGATTCACGTAGCTATACGGCCATAGATTACGGAAGTCACTGAGCAGAGCATAACCGCTGTTGGTCACACAATCAGTGAGTTGATCGATCACATACTGTTTGCTAAGCGTACTGCCATCAGGCAAAGTCATGTCCGATGTAGGCTGTCCTTCCATATTGGTCATATATCCTGTGTAAAACAGGTAGACACGCGCGAGATAAGCTTGAGCTACCCAATGATTGGTGTGACCAAACTCTTCGGCGGGGATCGCCGCAGGGTCAATCTCGGGTAGTAATTCAATGGCCATCTTCAAGTCCGCTGCAATCTGTCCGAACGTCTCAGAAAAAGTAGCACGCGGAATGTCGCGTGGGGTGGTCGTTTCGACAATTAGGGGCATTCCGCCAAAGAATTTCGCTCCGCGAAAAAGAAGAAAGCCCCGCATGAAGTACATCTCACCCAACATCGTATTCTTATAAACGGTTTCCTCTTCGGCAGTACTGAAATCGGCTGACAGATCCGCATCGGCAATTTTTTCGATGATGCTATTTGCCCTGAAGATACCGTTGTATGTTTCAACCCAGAGGTCTTTGTACGTGTCGTCGTTGGGGTCAACAAAGTTGTCAACGTTCTTGGCACCCTGATCGTCGGGACCACCGCCGCCGAGCATAACGTCATCCAGCAGGGATGCCGTGATATGCTCTTCAGCAAAAACATTTCCACCGCTTATATATAAGCTGTGATACACTCCTCCGAGAGCCGCGTCAAAATCGGCCTTCGTCTTGTAGAAGGTATCGGTATTTGAGCCGAACCTGTTGGTCATGTCGAGGAAGGAATCGTCACACCCGGCCATGACCAGGAGCAGGAGGGCTATTGTTATATGTCTTATCTTTTTCATTGTATTCATTTTCAAACTTTAGAAAGTGAGATTAACGCCGACCATTACCGTTCTAGGCAGCGGATACAAGCCGAGGTCTATACCCGAGGCCCACTGCATATCATCATGTCCGCCCCATGTTACTTCGGGATCCATTCCATCATATTTTGTGAACGTGTGAAGGTTGTTCACCGTCATATACACCTGAGCAGCGTTAAACCAACCAACTTTTC
>CBKWFZ010000736.1:0-2667 GCA_966673785.1 uncultured bacterium | reverse complement strand
GAATATCTTACAGTAGAATCATGCAGCCTGCGACGGGCGTCACAAGCGATCAGCGCTTTCCGATCGCGACCCGGCTTTGCGCGTGCTTCTGGGTTCCACCGGACGCTGATGCGCGGCGCCGTTCTGGTCCTTTAGAAAAACTGAGAACGTGGAACCGGTACCGGGTTCACTGGTAACCTCGACGTGTCCGCCTGTTGCCTGAGCCTGCATTTTTACGAGATGAAGTCCAAGGCCTTTCCCCTGTGTATGCTCGTGGAAGCGCTTGTAGAGTGAAAAAATTTCCCTTCCATGTTTTTTCAGATCAATACCTAGTCCGTTGTCGGATACCTGAAGCCGGATGAATTCGTTTATCCGCTTCGTGCTGATCGTCACCTTAAGGGACTTCTCTGGTGAACGGTACTTCAACGCGTTACAAACAAGATTGTACAAAATACTGTCAACATACGCTTTTACGGAGACGATGACCGGAGCTTCGTGAAAATCCTCGATGATGCTGCAACCCGTCTCGCGGATCTGACTGGCCAGGTTTGACTTTATCATAGCCATCTCATTGGCAAACTCAACCGGCTCAACGCTGGCTTTCACGTTGGTCCTTATCTCCAGTATGCGGTTAAGGTCTTTTATGATGTCATCCAGCTCGCTGGTAGAGTCGACTATATTTTTAATGATGAGTCGTTCCTCTTCAGGATTGTCGGCGGCATGCTTAAGGATGTTTCCGAGGCCAAGAATGCGGGCTGCCGGTCCACGAAGGTTATGTGCCGCCACGAACGCGAACTGCTCGAGTTGGTGATTATACGCGACAAGTTCTTTCGTTTTGCGCGACACCTCAATTTCAAGCGACGCATTCCTGTTCTTTATTTCGGTTTGCTGCTGGAGAATAATTTCCTGTGCCTGTGCAAGTCTGTGATTCTGAATGGTAAGAAGGTCGCGCTGCGAGACGATTTCATCCTGCTTACGGGCCAGGTCTTCATTCTGAGCACGCATCTCCTCATTTTGCGCTTCAATCTCATCCTGACGCTGCTGCAGCTCAATGTTCTTTGCGGTTATCTCACGTGTGCGTTCCTGCACGGTTTCTTCCAGCTGCTCATTCATGCGTCGCAGTTCGGCTATGCGTTCTCGTTCCACCTCGCGAAGGCGTCTTTCCAAACGGAATTCCCTGAAGGTATAGATTGTCGTAAACAAGAGCGTCGGTACACAAATCAGAAAAAGGATTATCTGAAGCGTATAATTCTTCTTCAACGCCGCTTCGTAATCGTTCCTCGCGCGCAAGAGTACACGATCCTCATACTGATTTACTTTTGAAGCCAGCTTCTCGTACTGTAACCAGAGGTGGTAACCCTTGTCCTGATCGGCGAGTCGAATGAACTCTGACTGGTTTCCCTCATCGATCAGTGCCTTGAGCTTCTTGTTCAACGTCACGTAGGCTTCAATCGAGTCGCAAAGGAGATGGAACTCGTCAAGCGGAAAACGCTCTTCGCGAAGCAGGGTTTCAGCATAGTTGATAATTGAATCTCTGCTCGTCAATGCTTTGTAGTATGGGTAGAGGTAACGCTCATCGGTGAAAAGCGCATAACTTCTTATTCCAAGATCGAGATTGTGAATAATGTCAATCGCCATGTGGGACACAGCGATCTTGATCCTTTCAGAGCGCGTCTGCATTGCGGTATTCCTGTCAATACTAACGCTGTTCTTATACGTCAGAAAAATGTTCCCACCCAGCAGGATCGTGATAACGATCACTCCCGCGACCACGGAGCGTCTTTTGAATGCATGTTTCATCAGGACGGGCAGGAAAAATGGAGGGCCGTTTTTTAAGTTAAGGGTATATTTCGGAACCACCAACTCCTTTCGCACAAATGTAAGTACATCGTCACGCTTGAGGCATTTAAGGCGCATAACGAACGCGGCCCTTTCCCTTAAAAGTAAGGGCTTATCGTGTTTTATGTAAATAACTTGACTGCCGCTTCTTTGGCAGTGTGAAGAGGGCACTATTTGGATGCTTCCTTTGAGTTTGCCAACTTCACTAAACTACCCATCTGCCGAAAAAAAGTCAACGACCACTCATAACCACTTTCCTTCCATCCGAATGAACGGCAAACCATTGTCATCAAAGACGGAACCGCAGAAAGGCGTTTCCACAGAATACCTTGCGCCGTTCCCGCCGGATTCTGCTATCTTGAGTGTACCGTTCGTTCATCAAGGACCGGAACGAACTTCCTCCATTTCGATTAACCAACATTTGAAACCTATGCCTCAACTCAGGAAAGAAGACCTAAAGCAGGAAGTTTTCGATCTCTACGACGATTATGCGCACAACCGTATCGACCGCAGAACATTCGCTGAAAAACTATCAACGTATGCTGTAGGCGGCGTGACCGTCGCATCACTGATGAGCTTTCTGATGCCGGACTATAAGTATAAAGTTCAGGTTGCCCAGGACGACCCGCGCATTGTATCAACCTATGTCAACTATGAATCCCCAAGAGGCGGCGGTACCATTAAGGCATTATTGACCAAACCCGCCGATTCGAAGGGTAAGCTCGGAGGCGTCGTTGTTGTGCATGAGAACCGTGGATTGAATCCGCACATTGAAGATGTCGCGCGCCGTGCAGCAATCGCGGGCTTCATCGCCATTGCGCCAGATGCGCTCACACCCCTCGGCGGATA
>CBKWFZ010000735.1:0-2669 GCA_966673785.1 uncultured bacterium | reverse complement strand
AACCCAGACGATCAAAGGAAGGAATGTTATCCGCTATAAGGTGTTGACCGGCGCCGACGTCATGCAGATTGACCTGCAACAGCCGATGCTAATCGACCGCGTCACGCAGGACGGAAAAGAACTTGTTGTGGAGCGTGATGGCGCTGCCCATTTCGTTCGTCTCATGAAAACGCAAAATACCGATGCACTAAATGAATTGATCGTGGAGTTCTCCGGGAAACCACGCGTTGCGAAACTTCCGCCCTGGGATGGCGGGATCACCTGGAACAAAGACGCGAACGGAAAACACTTCATCGCAAACGCGAACCAGGGCATCGGCGCGAGCGTGTGGTGGCCGTGCAAGGATCATCAGTCCGACGAACCCGACAACGGCATGGTGATCCAACTTAATGTGCCTGCGGGGTTGGTAGCGGTTTCCAACGGGCGTCTGAAAAGCCGGAAGAAGGAGCGAAACAAGACTGAAACGTTTACCTGGGAGGTGCTGAATCCGATCAACACATACACGGTAAACCTGAGCGTCGGCGACTATGTCACGTTCTCTGAAAAATACCAGGGCGAAAAAGGCGGACTCGACATGCAATACTGGGTACTCCGTTACAACCTTGAGCGCGCAAAGATTCATTTCAAAGACGCGGTCAGAACAGTTCAGGCCCTCGAACACTGGTTCGGCCCCTACCCTTTTTACGAAGACGGCTACAAACTGGTGGAGGTTCCCTACCTCGGGATGGAACACCAGAGTTGTGTGACCTACGGAAATGAATACAAGATGGGCTACAGGGGAACCGATCTGAGTTCAACCGGCGAAGGACTGAAATGGGATTTTATTATCGTTCATGAGTCGGGGCACGAGTGGTTTGGAAACAACATCACTACGGTGGACATCGCTGACATGTGGGTACACGAAGGATTCACAAGTTACTCGGAAAGCCTGTTCACCGAATTCCATTACGGCACCGAGGCGGGTGCAACCTACACGCGCGGGTTACGCGCAAACATTCAGAACGACAGGCCTGTCATCGGCGTTTACGGCCTCAACAAAAGAGGATCCGGAGACATGTACTATAAAGGCCATAACATGTTACACACGCTGCGCCAGATCGTGAACGACGACGAAAAGTGGCGCGATGTGCTCCGTGGTCTCAACCGCGATTTTTACCACAGCATCGTGACTTCGGAAAAGGTCGAAAACTACATTGCTGAAAAAACGGGGTTACAACTTGACGCTTTCTTTGACCAGTATCTGCGCGACGACAGGATACCGGTGCTCGAGTACTGGGTAAAAGATAACGTACTCATGCACCGCTGGACGAACTGCATCAAAGGCTTCAATATGCCGGTGACGGTTCTTGTAAACGGTTCCCCTTTAGTGATCCGTCCAACGACGCAGTTTGCACAGACGCAACTGGGCGTTTCGGATCCGACGATTGCAATCGATCCGGATTATTACGTTTATTCATTCAATATCGCGGGAAACGTAAGGTAAAACGGTTCCCGCAAAAAGCACGTGATCACTTTTTCAGGTCGATGCGCGTATTCATGTTCTGCGTCCCTCCCGCCTCGATGACAGAATTCCCGTGTACCGTTATCGTCGACTTGATGAAGTCTTCTTCGTTGGCCTTAAAAATATTCTCCACATACTTCTGGGGGTTCCTGTCTATGTAAGGGAACCAGGTGCTATGGATTTGTATCATCATGCGATGACCTTTCTTGAACGTGTGCAGCACATCCTGAAGCGGGAAGTTCACATCGGTAACTTTCCCGGATTGAAATGGCTCGGGCTTTTCAAAACTGTTCCGGAACCTTCCGCGGAACACTTCGCTCCGTACAAGCTGCTGGTAGCCCGCCATAACGATGTTCTTCGGATTATGGTCGTAGTTCGGGTGGTTATCAGGATACACATCGATCAGCTTAACGATAAAATCGGCGTCGGTACCGGTCATCGACACTTTTAATTTCGCGAGTATTTCACCAGCCACGGTTACGTCTTCAGTCAGCACCGCGGTTTCAAAGGTTATAACATCCGGTCGGCGTGACGCATGCCGTTGATCGTCGGTCATAAAACGTCTGGGCGTGAAAGTCAGCCCCTCCGTTTGTGACGTATAGGGCACGGGTTTGGCCGGATCGCTTACGTAGGAGTAAGTGGCTTGTTCATCCAGAGGCTGATTGATAGACAGGCGACCTCCTTCTCCGAAGTACAATTTGATACGCGGCACATCACGCGGCGGCCATGCGTCGAAACTTCGCCAAGCTTTCGTGCCCGTGTCGAACATTAACGCCTCGGGCAGTGACGGGTTGGTCTCGCCTTTCAGATGGTATGCGAAGAACTTTCGCTCAACTTCACGCTGAAAGTAGGTAGAGATGCTGTCGCCAAAGTAAATGTGATTGTGTGTGCTCTTGCCTCCCGGATGCGCCCAGTCGCCATGCGCCCACGGGCCCATGACGATCGAATTCATCGCCGACGGGCTTGTCTGCTCGATGGTCTTGTAAATGTTCAGCGGGCCGTACAGATCTTCGGCGTCGAACCAGCCTCCAACGGTGAGTACGGCGTGCTTTATATTTTTAAGATGCGGAAGGATGCTGCGTTTCTGCCAGAACTCATCGTAATTGGGATGATCCACGATCTGCTGCCAGAAGAAGTTATCATGATGGTAATTTTCGGTAATATTCTT
>CBKWFZ010000734.1:0-2670 GCA_966673785.1 uncultured bacterium | reverse complement strand
GTTTCGAAACTATACGTCTTCTGCATATAGTAGTCGGCGCCAAGGTCAAGAATATGGCGTTCATGCGCCTGATCGCCGGAGGTAGTGTACATGATCGTCGGAATGCCGCGCGTATGCGGACCAGCTTTCAGTTGCTTAAGACATTCGAGTCCGTTCATCCTGGGCATGTTGTAGTCAAGAAAAATCACATCGGGCAGGGCGACACACTCATTCAGGATCTCCATCGCTTCAACACCATCGGAGGCAAACATCATCGCGATGCGCGGATCACAATGTGCAACAGCTTGGCGAAAAATCTCACGATCGTCCTGATCGTCATCAATCAAAAAAAGGATGTTTATCAACGGAAACGGGTTAGTACAGCTTAATCTAAAGCTATTGGCTTAAGAGCGGGAGCAGGAAACAAGGGGTAAAAAGAGGGAAGAGATTACCGGCTGGTTTGAAGCATGCTTGCAAGCACAAGCAAGGTACTTTAATAGAAACTGGTATCCAAGTGAGACGCGTGGGCTGAACTAAATTGACGTGAATAAAAGTTAACAAGACCGGAATTCTAATGTAGCTGTAAACTTGGCGTCCAAAAGGAGTCTGAACGCGTATTTGAATGCAGGCGTTGGACTGTATATATCGGCGTTCTTCTCAGCAACGTGGTACGCTGTGGATCATCTGGCGAAAATAAGATAGGCTAACATCAGGAGGATAGCGCCTGCAATGGCGAGAAGGCTCCCATTCAAACGCCACTTCCGGAGAAAATAGATCATGATAAATCCGGTAAGTGAAACAGCAATCATGAGCACGGCGCTTACATCGATCAACCATGCCCAGACGCCACCGGTATCCCGTCCTTTATGGAGATCGTTCATGATCGCGATCATGCCGTATTGAGTGATGGTCAGCTGGTAAGACGCCGTTTCGCGATCGATAAACGCATCCGCTGCATAACCCGGTCCTTTGAATGACACGGTACATTCAGTTTCGTCGGTTACGAAATCCGACACCCGCGCCTTGATCCCATATTCACTTCGAAAGTATTCGACGACCTGGAGTTCATCGACAGGTGAGTTGGGTGCCACCCATGCCGAACGTACCGTGCCTTCCCATTGCCGGGCAGTTTGCTGACCTTCGATCCACTGCGGATGGTTTAACGTGATCCCTGTGGCGGCGAAAAAGAACAGCGCGGCAAAACTGAACATCGACAGATAAATGTGCAGCCATCGAACCCACCCCGCGATTTCTTTTTTCGTAACTGGTGAACGTGTCATTTCTGTTTGTCAGAAAGGGTGTGACAGTCGATTGACGCTGCGGTGATTTCAACGCCGCCCTTCAGGGCGATGTGCTTCGCTTTTCCGTTCCAGTCAAAGTCCTGGTGAAGCACTTGGTACGTGCCATGTTCCCGTGCTGCTTCAATATAAACGGTGTATTTTCCTGGTGGCAGCGTTTGTCCTTCGTCGTTCAGGCCATCCCACTTCAGCGTATAGCGACCCGGTGAACGCGTTGCGCTACTGATGGAGGATACCTGACTCGCGCTGTTATAAAGGTTCTCGCGATTCTTGCTATACCAGCGTTTCAGGTCAGGAAGCCAGCGTGGCTTGTTGTACCACAGTGCAAGTGTGCGCACCGACTCCTTGTTGCCGTCTTCGATCCACACGGCCACGAACGGTCTCCTGAAACGGCCTTCGAACCGCGCCAGTTCCAGTTCTATTGTCATTTCAAACGATCCGTTTTTTGTGTCCTCCGTGCTGATTGCATCGGGCGCTGCTGTCTGAAAAGCACGCCATCCAGTGCTCTCAATGATTTCCCCGGACCTCATTACGATCTGGTACGAGACACCCGGTACCAGTTTGGCGAGTGCTGCGCTTTCTTCCGGGGCGAGAATGTTGAACGCCGTTGCCAGTGCCCCTGCGTCGGAGGCGTTTGGAGCGATGACGGTGGCGCTGATGACATCCGAGACTGGAATTGCAGTCCGGGCGTCCAGTATGTGTCCATACCATTGGTTGCCTATCGTATAGCCCCGCCGGTAACTTCCACTGGTGGCAATGGCATTGTTGCCGATCATGAGGCCCGTAAGCGGCTCGTCGTTTTCGGCATCAGCCGCCGGATCCGATATGCTTATTTGCTCCTGCAGATTGCCGGAAACAACCATGTCACCTCCGATGTTGACAACACATCCCCTTACGCCGGGAGTTGCCATCACCTTTGTCGCGACTTTCCCGACGATGTAGCTTTTGACAAATGAATTAAGCAGCAGTGGTTCAGTCGACACGTGGGTCGCGGCTTGAGCAACCGGATCAAGTAACCAGTGCCGTTGATTCATTGCCTGTGCTGCATGTCGAAGGTCTTCCTTAACAGGGGCTGTCTGAACGCTTTCTGCTTTTTTCCAAAGTGCCACACCGGTACCCGCCGATGCACTCAGCGCTCCTCCTGTCCGTGTCTGCCACTTATCAAACAGGCTAAGTACCTCGAACAGCTCCGCCGACACCGGAACTTCCTGGTTATGCGTCTGCAGCCAGCGGCTGAATTCGGACTCCGGCTTGTAGCTGCTAAGTATATCATTTAGCCGGTCAATTTCCGTTAGCGCAATTCCTTCCGCTTCTTCGGCGGCGTCAGATGTGGTGGCCATTACTTTGAGATCAAAGGATGTTCCGAGAACGTTCTCATGACCGAAGCGGTATG
>CBKWFZ010000733.1:0-2672 GCA_966673785.1 uncultured bacterium | reverse complement strand
ATTCGGAATCCTGATTTTCGGTGCCAGTGCTTTCGTGAAATTCACCTGCTTACAGGTTTGAGCAATGAAAAACCCGAGTACTCCTACGCAGAGCCGCTGCGACGCCGAGGTGCGTCGAAAAATTCAGGCATATCGAACCTATTTACCAAAGAACCGCTCCGCATTCCTGAAAAAGATCTTTTCCTTCTGTTCATGCGAAAGAAACGTAAGATCATTGATAGCTGAAAGGGTAACGTGTATGTCATTATTATCCGAACCGAACATGATCCGGTCTTCCAGTTGCTCATCGATTAGTTTTTCCATAAGCGCTGAAAAGACCTGTTTCGGCATGATCGGAGGGAAGTTGATCGCGGAGATGTCAAGGTACACGTTTGGGAAGTCTTTCATGATGGCAATCGTTTCGTCCACGTAGGGCGCGCCGGCGTGCATGATCCATACTTTGAGCCCGGGAAACTGGGTCAGCATGGGCCGCATTAATTCAGGATTTCCCATCTCTTCTGAAAAATCCGGACACCCATGGTCCGGCCCTGCAGAACCGGTGTGAATGCCAACGGGAATGTTATACTTTTTTGCCAGCGCGTAATATGGCAGCAGGTTTTCCTCCGATGATGACACACCATGATATTGCGCCAGTACCTCACCGATGAAGTGTATGTTTCCCTGTCGGATGTTTTCTTCGACCCATGTAAGGTCGGGCCACGTCGCTCCATTGGCGTAGCAGGTTTGCAGGCTGTAGGGTACTTTACCCCCGGGACAGGGCACCATCAATCCGCGGTAAACGCCCAGGCTTTCTTCTGTTTTGTAAGTCTGTTGCAGTTCCCAGGAAGTGCTCACAGCTATCTTATACACCCCTGCTTTTTTTAGTGTCGCTAGTTGTGACACGGGCGTGCTGGTGCCATGCAGATGAACGTCAAAGATCTTTGCCGGCACCGGACGATCCGGAGTATCGGCGAAAACGAGTATGAACAGCAGGGGTATGGTTATCTTCATGGCACAGGTTCTGTTGTTCAATATAGTGAGATTTTGAAAACCTTTTTACCACAAGGGCGCGATGACGCGAGGTGGCGCAAGAAGAGTGAGGAATTCGCGTGCACAGTCCGCGCGTGATCCCGTGATCGGCTATTGGGAACCGTGCAAAGGGCGGCGAAGAGTTAAGCTCGTTGAATCGCTTGCGTGTCCACGTGAGGTGGTTATCTGGAGTTAAGTTTTTATATTTCGTTTCGGTGACGCACATAAAATGAACCTTCGAAAGATGGCACCGGGGTAGCCACAGGTCGGGTGGGCACTGTCAAAATTCAATATTTATGGATGAACTATTACAAATCGGAGCAGCCGCCTTAAGGAAGATCGCACTTGATGAAAATGCGAAACAGCATGTATTAAATGATAAAAAATTGTATAAGATACTGCGGAAAGCTGCAGATCGCTATATAGGAGGTGAAACGCTGGATGAAACGATTCCAAAGATTCAGCAAGAGAATAGCAAAGGGTTTAAGTGTTCAATTGAATTTATGGGAGAGAACACAAGGACAGAAGCAGAAGCCGACCTGGCTACACGGGAATTTCTAAGGATTGCCGAGAGAATCAGAAGTGGGCGATTGAACGCTACGATTTCCCTGGATTTGTCACACATAGGATTAGCGATTTCATCGGATCTTTGTATACAAAATTTGGGTCGGCTTTGTGTGGCCGCGCAGGAGAATATTGAGATCATTATTAGTGCTGAAGGTGTTGAGCGAACAGATGCAGTAATTGACGTCTACAAACAGGCTTCAAGGAAGTATACAAACCTGGCGATTACCCTTCAGGCATATTTATACCGGTCCAAAGATGATTTTCTGGATTTGATAACGGAAAATGGCCGCATAAGAATTGTAAAGGGCGCTTTTCATACTCCTGAAGGTTTGTCGATGCCCCGGGGAAAGATATTAGATGACATTTACCTGAATTATGTTGATCAGCTACTTTCCAGAGGGCATAAATGTTCTGTTGCCACACACCATCATGAAGTCCAGCAACGCGCAAAGATGCTCGTCGATAAGTATAAGCCGGAGGGACATCTTTATGAATTTGAAAGCTTATATGGTATCCAGACCGGACAGCTGGTGAGGTTGAGAGAAGAAGGGTATAGTACAAAGCTTTATTTTGTTTATGGCCATGAGTGGTTTTTGTACCTGTGCAATCGTATAGCAGAATATCCACTTAACCTGTTTCGTGCGCTTGATGATATTGTGGAGTAACCAACCCGGATTTCGAAAGGAAACCATTGAGGCGCCACGACAGGCAGGACACGAAAGGACGATGCCGAAGCAGTGAGCGATGAATTGGGGCAACTTGTGCGGATATCGTTGATGGGTTAGCTGGATAGCCCACAAGCAACGTATCGACACTTTACGATTTGTAAGCAACACAGAACATGTCAGGAACACATAAGATATACTATCTGCTGATGTTTATTCTTGCGGCTGTTCCCGGTTGCCAACCCAACACGCCGTCTGGTGATGCCGTAAAAGTTGCCGGAGCAATGCGGAATGTAATGCACAAGGGTGAGCTTTTCGGAACGATAGATATTGATACGATTAGCAACAAAACTCATCTGTTTGGTCTTGGACCGTTGGAAAATCTCGCGGGAGAAATACTGGTACTTGATGGCAAAGGGTACAAATCAACAG
>CBKWFZ010000732.1:0-2673 GCA_966673785.1 uncultured bacterium | reverse complement strand
ATCCTTTAAGATGCAGAGCCGGCTTCATTTTCGCAATTACGTCCTGCCTGTTTGATACACCCGCGTCACTGAAAAGCCTGGCTGCACGCTTCTTCGTGTTGTCATTATCAGTCCAGTAAAGCAGCATCCTGCGGCGCTCCAGGTCGAAGTTCATCTCGCCAATGTTAATCGCCCCGGATTCGATCCCGTTGAGCAATGCGTCATGGTGTACCTCGTTGTACAGCAACAGATCACCGCCATAGCGTCTGATTCCGGGAGTGAGTTCCGGCCAGATCCTTACGAGACGCCAACCGATCTCTGGCAGCGAATAGGCCGCAAGTTGCTTCAGTGCCTGCTCCTGAACAACGACCGGTTCTGTATTGCGCAGGCATTGAAAAAGCACATCAGCCTTGTTGGCGTAGGGAAGGAATTCGAGCAATGCCAGGTAGTGCAGACGCACGGAATCAGCAAGTGTGGAATTCTGGACCTCTTTCAAAGCGGTCTTGCTGTACCGTACAAACTCAGCCGAAGGCGGGAGCCGTAACCGCGCCCTCAATGCGGCAACCTCGGGAAGCAGCGGGGCCATGTAAGGTGTCTGCTCGATCATAGTAAGATCGGCTTCAATCCCGTCGGCTGCATTGGGCCTGGCATGGTCGGCAAGTACCTGCAACACGCGGCGTTTTGCAGGGATAGTCAGCTGCGTCCCGGCCAGCGTTCTCATCACCTTTTGCAGACTCGCTTGTCTTTCGCAGGCGTGAACAGCAAGTGCTGCCAGCAAAGGGCCATTAACAGGCGAGCCTGTTGCATGTTCCGCAAACAAGTCGGCCTCCCGGCCAACCGCGGCAAGCGTGACGGCCTCGATGAGCCATTCATCTGCCGGGCCACGCGTCAGCGAAACCAAAGCATTCCACAGGCTCTTGTTCTGAATCACTGGTTGCGGGTCATTCCGCCGAAATGTGCTTACCGTGAGCGCAGCCTGCATACGAACGCGCATATTTGGATGGGCGAGCAATTCTCTTACCGCGTCTATAATTTGACCATCAACATCATTGCGACTTTCCGCTACCTGCAGCGCCGCCTCGTTGACTTCAGGTACCTGGTCCTTTAATAATTCCACAAGCTCACCGTTTCCGAGCGCGTCATGTGCTGCAAGAAGGTGAAGTGCATGGACCTTTGATACGGCGTTGCTTCCGCGCAGGAGTCTGGTCAAACCATCGCGCATCGCGCCATCCAGATCGCGCTCCATCAACAACCGGTGCGCGGTATTGCGGACCCATTGATTTCCTGATGGCAATGCATTAATCAAACCGGAAGCACTCGTGAACGTAGCAGGTTCGAAAGCGGTATTTGAATCCGCTCTGCTGATCCTGTAGATGCGTCCTTTACCCTTCCCGGCGTCCATATCCAACGTTGCTTCGATTTCATCCGGTATCCATTCCGGGTGTTCGATAACCTCGCGGTACATATCGACAACGTACAACGATCCATCAGGACCGACGGTCATATTCACCGGCCTGAACGCCCGGTCAAGGCTCGCCAGAAATTCGCGGCCGGCATGCATGCGGGATGCCGTGAAGGAAGAGCCTTTCGCGGCGATCTTGTCGACGTGAATTAAGTTCAATACTACGTCGGCTACCCACACCGTATTTTCATATTCGTCGCCAAACGCGCCACCGCCATACCAGGTGATGCCGCATGCGCCTGAAAAATATCCCGATTGTTCCGGGTGGTTCACCCGCGACTGCTGTTCTCCGATGGGATATATTCGTGCCAGTCCGTTCTCTTCATGGTCAGAAACGTTTTGCAGCGTGTGATTGGTAAGCATAGGCCTTCCGAGAATATAACGGTCCGGAAAGACAAGATGCGAAACATGTTCCAGGTTATGCGTCTCGAAGATCCGTCCGTAGCCATCAGTAGCAAGACCAAAGCCACCGGATGACTCACCAAGCCGCTCAAGCTGGCGTGTTTCCAGATTAAACCGAAAATCCTGACCGCGCAAATCCAGTGCGGTCGTTGTATCTCCCCACCAAAAAGGTCGTCCGTCGTTGCCGCCATTCGCTGCGTAGATCCAGTTGTCAAGACCATGAAAAAGGCCATTGTAGTTGTGTTGAAGGTTGTCGTTCGCGAGTCCACCCATCAGCGTGTCAATCCGTTCGGGGATGTAATTCTGATCGTCATCGCGGACAAAAAGCAGGTAAGGGGGGGCAGCGACGAGCGCGCCTCGCTTGTAATGCATGAATGAATTCGCAAGCAGAAGCCCTTCGCAAAATACATGCGATGAATCATAGACTCCGTCGTTGTCGCGGTCCGCGAGTATGATGAGCCTGCTTTGTTTATCACCGTGCGGATAGCCCGGCATTTCCAGCACCATGGCGTCACCGCGTTCGTTAAACTCAAGATCGACCGGATCACGGATCAGCGGTTCCGCGGCAACGCGGGCAAGCGTAAAACCATCCTCGATCTCAAAGTCTTCCGGAACCATTACCGACTCCTTTTCGCTGCACGCGAGTACGAAGAAAAGCAGGAGAAAACCAGTCAGGCAGGTCGAATTCATCCTTCAATATAAAGAAACCATGCGATTGCGTCATCACGGCCGATGATGAGCCCGTGGATTTAATCCGGACTGCTTCTGCCACGGTGCGCGCGCGCATGAAGTTTCAAGTTGGAAAAGTTTCAGGTTTCAAGCGTGAGCAC
>CBKWFZ010000731.1:0-2675 GCA_966673785.1 uncultured bacterium | reverse complement strand
ATGCATCAAGGCCCGGCCTGTATGCTGCGCGTTCCCTTATAATGTTTATCAGACGAGCAGCTTCCGTCGCACCACCGTTGATATTCCCTTGCAGGGCTGCTTCAGCGGCCAGTAGATAGGTCTCACCGAATTTGAAGATCGGCATTGGTCTGCCGGAAGCGTCGTTTCCAGTGGCGCGTTGAAGGTCATCAAACTTTTTGAGACCGGGATAGATCTGCGGTGCTTGCGTAGGGTTTACCGGAGTCCACCATGCGGACGGACCATAGGCACGGTATGGGCGATCAAGCGCATTCAGCTGAGTAGCTTGTGCATCGGTATCTGTCATCACAAAAGCTGTATCACCGGGCTCAACTCCTGCCGGCAGCTGGGCAAGCCAGGTATTGTGCGCCGCAGTGCCGGGTTGGTTGATTGAAGCAACCGTATAAACCGTCCTAAAGGAATTATGATACCGGCTATCATTGACCTTGTCAGCAAACGCGACATTGATCAACCAGTTTGTCGGGCGAAGCTTTCTAAGTGGACGTTGAAAAAGCAATGGTCTTCCGTCGATTGGATCGGAACCGTTTCTAAACGATACTGACTCATAGTTCGACGTGAAACAGCTCGCCGCCATATTTTCGCGATCACTGATTCCTGAAGGGTTTGTATATTCGTTGTTCACATTATCGAGCGGAATGCGCTCGGCAGCGAACATGATCTCCCTGTTGTACTCGTTGCTTTGCTTGTACGCGTCACCGAAATCCTGAAGAAGTTCTACCCCGTAACCGGCGGGATTGTCGATCACTTTCATCGCCGCGTCATAAGCAGCCTGAAAGTCAGCCTGAGCGTTGGGAGAAATTCCGGAATAAGCTCGGAAAATATAAATTCTCGAAAGCAGGTGAAGCGCCACGGCTTGCGACAATCTGAATTCCCTTGCAGGTCGCGCCATTCTCAGATTCTGGCTTGCAAATTCAAGATCCTCGATCATTACGTCGTAGTTTGTCGCAAGTAATTGTTCCATACTCTCGGCGTCGTTTTTGGTGGGTCTGTTGAACCCCGTATAAGGCAGCGTGTTGAATACAAGATGACCACTTCCAAGATCTGTCGGCACAGCGCCAAACTGAGCAACAAGGAGATAGTAATAATGCGCACGCAGGTAACGTGCCTGGGCGATCATTTCAGTTTTTGCCGCTTCGCTGAGGGAGGATATACCTGGAATAAATTCGACCAGACCATTCAACATGTTAATGATCGGGAACGTCCGGTTGAACGTCGTTGTAAGAAAGCCGAACTCGGAGTTGATATCATAAGTACCGAAGAGCTTGTGCGGGAGGTTGTCGCCGCTTGAGTTAACCGCAGGCTGTTCGCCGTAAGTGAATTCGTCGGTACCTGAAATATTCAGCGCCAATGTCGGGTTAACGCCATAGTGATAACGCAGATATGCATAGGCAGTATTCAAACCATCCTGTGCGCCTTGCGCGGTTCTAAAATAGTCATTGGTGAATGTAGTCTTTGGATTCTCCTCCAAGATATCCTGACACCCCGGTGCCAGGGCGACGATCGCCAATGCCGTGAGCAATATCTTGTAATATTTCATAAATGTTTGCTTTAGTAATTAGAAGGTGACATTGATTCCGAAAATGAATGAACGCACAGGTGGCGTCGACGCCGAGATAACCAGATTCTGATTTACTCCGCCTGTTCTGAAGCCAGCTCCGGTTGACACAATTCCAGTCTGGCCTTGTCCTGTAGGTTCCGGGTCCACACCGTTCCATTTTGTTACGTAAGGTGCATAAAGCAGGAATGGATTCTGTACCGTGAAATAGGCACGAAGAGATTGTGCTCCAATCTTGCCTGCAATGGATGCCGGTACAGTATATCCGAGGTTGATGCTCCTGACGCGGATGAATGAAGCGTCATAATATGCCAGTGTCGACCATGAGTTGGCCGCACCGCCCGGTAGCGCTGAGTTCGGAGCCGGGAACCAGTTGCTGCCGTTCTCCGGTGTCCAGTACTCTACATCCAATCCGTTTCTGAGACCGTTGTTATTTGTCAGATAGGCGCCATTGGGTGCATGCAGATAACTCATCAGCAGTCCGCCAAAACGTGCAAATGTTACAAAAGACAGATCGAAACCCTTATAGGTGAATCGGTTTGTGATACCACCCTGCCAGTCAGCCTGCTGATCACCGATAATAGTCCTATCATGTTCTTCTGAAAACACACCATCCGGTACTCCTTCAGGACCACTCAGATCGGCGATTTTAAGCTGGCCGGGAACCTGGCCAAATTCGGCCGCGGCATCGGCTTCGTCTTCCTGCCATACACCGAGTTTCTTATAATTGTAGATCGCTGTGAGAGGATAGCCCACGTGCAAACCGTTTCCGATGTTTCTTTCTTCACCGGGAGCCAGTTCAAGAAGTTTGTTCCTGTTGAAGAACCAGTTGAAATCTGCACTCCAGGTAAATCCACCGTCGGTGGAATTAATGATATTGGCACTGATCGCGATCTCAAGACCTTTGTTTTCGACCCGTCCGAGGTTAGTCTGGAATGCATCCTGATAACCCGATGTGATCGGAAGCTGGTAGTTGTATAACAGATTGTGCGTCTGCGCATCATACCATTCGATTGAACCGATAATGCGATCCTCAAGGAAGCCGAAGTCAAGACCAACGTTCCATGTATCTGTGTACTCC
>CBKWFZ010000730.1:0-2679 GCA_966673785.1 uncultured bacterium | reverse complement strand
AAATTGTATGTCCTATCTTCGAGCACAGTCGTTATCCATACCACGGACTTGGTATTAAGCTAGGCGATCCGTTTGCGATTACGTACAAGTTCTATGCGACGCGTAAACTCGCGTTGGTACTCGATGCGGGACGACCGGCCAGCGGTTTATATAACCGATATTACAGAGAAAAATTCGACGGATACATTTTGACGGATACATTCTCGACGGCCGAAGCAAGTATTACGCCCATCACGCACAAGGTTAAGTCGGATATAATTCTTGAAGCAAAAGCACTTTTTCATGTAGATGTAACAAAAATCTCGTCCGGGTTGCAAATGTATGTCGGAGGGGGATGGGAGTGGAAGCGAACACGCCTCCAGTACGATTACACCTATACCACGGGTGACTTTCGCGATGTGGATGACTTCGGGAGGTTTGAACGCAGTCGGGTTACCATGGGCCCCCAACTCGTTATGGGTATCGAATATGCCTACTTCAGTATTCCGATCTCCGCATTTATGGAACTCGAGTATTTCTCCGACGTGCAAGCCGATCCTGGCTGGACTCGCCTTGAAGGTGGTGTAGGACTCAGGTATATCTTTTAATCCTGCTTTCCGCTATGAACACCTTACGCAGGCAGACTTAACCGGGATTTCCTTCCGTGGGCTCTTCTTCTTCTTCCAGCCGAACCTGTTTTTCGTAAAGTTCCCGGTAAACGCCACCGGAATTGAGTAGTGATTCATGATCGCCCTGCTCCACGATTTCGCCGTCAACCAGTACAATGATCTTGTTCGCAAGTTTCGCGGAGGATACGCGATGCGAAATGATGATCGTGGTCCGACCCTGCATGATGCGTTTCATGCTGTTCAGAATGTTGTTCTCGGTTTTGGTATCAACAGCAGACAGGGCATCGTCGAGCATGAGGATCTTTGGTTCACGTACGATAGCCCGCGCGATAGATACCCGCTGCTTCTGGCCCCCGGACAACGTGATTCCGCGCTCACCAACACGTGTGGCGAAACCCTGGGGAAAATTCATTATGTTACTGTAAACGTCCGCATCCTTTGCAGCCTGCAGCACCTTTTCCTCCTCGACAGCAGTCATGCCGAAAGCGACGTTGTTGAAAATCGTGTCGCTGAAAAGAAAGACATCCTGCGGAACATAGCCGATCTGGCTTCGCAGCGACGTGATGTTGTAATCGGAAATGGGGACGTCGTCAATCAGGATCATTCCTTCGCGCGCATCGTACAGGCGCGACACAAGATTCGAAATCGTACTCTTCCCCGAGCCAGTCGTACCAATGATGGCAAGGGATTCACCGGGATCGATTCGGAATGAAACATTCCTTAATGCGCGGATACCAGTGTCGGGATAAACAAAAGAGACGTTTCGAAATTCCACCTTACCGGCGACTTCCCGTACGATATTTTTTTCCGAGATCAGGTTCGTGGTTGTCTGCAAGAATTCATTGATGCGCTTTTGAGACGCTTCAGCGCGCTGAACAAGGCTTGTGGTCCAGCCAAGTGACGTAACCGGCCACGTAAGCAGGTTTACATAGATGATGAACTCGGCGATGTTTCCGAAGGTCAGGTCTCCGCGAATCACACCCGCGCTCCCCGCGTAGACGGTGAGGATCGTGCTCACTCCAATGAGTCCCATGATCAACGGATAAAACAATGCCTGAACCTTGGTGAGCTTGAGCGAATGCCGGCGATATGATTCGCTCTCTTCGTCAAAACGGCCGGTGCTTTCCTGTTCGCGATGGAATGACTTGAGTACCCGGATTCCGCTAAAAGCCTCCTGCACAAAAGTTGAGAGCCGCGACTGCCGGATCTGTATTTCCTCCGACCGTTTTTCAATTTTGTTGTTCACAAAAAAGATGCTCAGCGAAAGTAACGGAAGCGGACTGAGTGCATACCAGGTGAGTTCTGCGTCGATGTTGAACATCATCGGGATAACCATAAGGAACAACGTGAGCAGCGTGATACCGTACATGATCGCCGGACCAAGGTACATCCTCACGCGGCTTACGTCCTCCGAAATACGGTTCATCAGGTCGCCCGTGTTGTTCCGGCGGTAAAAACTCAGCGGCAGACTCTGGTAATGTTCGAAGATTTCATTCTTCAGATCGTACTCGATGAGGCGCGACATAACGATCAGTGTTTGTCTCACAAAATAGAGAAACAGGCCGCGAAGAAATGCCATGATGAGGATCAGACCTGCATAGATGAGAATTCCATAAGCGAAGGCTGAAAAAAAGCGGTCCTGAACGGACGTCTTTTCAAGTGCCTGGTAAATCCGATAGTTGTCGGTGACAAGGTCCAGCGCATGGCGCACGAGTTGTGCCGGAAGAATCTGGAACACGTTCGAGATAATAATGAACACGGTTCCAAGCACCACGTGCCACTTATACTTCAGCAAATATTTGTTCAGATACCTGAGTTCCTTCATGAATTTAATTTGGCGGTCATTGCATTCTGCAAAATATCGTTCCAAACGCCAATGCAAACGTTTGAAACATGGTAATTTGCATAAAATTACAGGCTGCGCTGCGGTTTTGGCAGCGCTAAAACTACACAATCAAACGCAAAATGTTCATGTATGATGGTCAAAGAACTGGAAAAAGTAGATGAGGTGGGACTGTTTGGGAAGTTGGCTCAACTGGGTCACGAGCAGGTAGTGTTTTGCAACGATCCG
>CBKWFZ010000729.1:0-2683 GCA_966673785.1 uncultured bacterium | reverse complement strand
GTTTGTTTCACGTTTCGTTTTCTGATAAGTTAAAAAAATCAGGCCACATATGCGCTATAGGAAATTGAGGATTTTCATATAGCTCAGCCCGATGAGCAGTGTGCGGTTTGTGTTCCGAACGCCGTCGTCATCGTTTTGTAGCATATCTGCCACGCCGTACGCGTAGCGGAAATCCAGGGAAAAGGATCCATGACTGCGAACCCACTCTATCCGGCCGCCGGCTACAGGCCCGAAGTCAAACCGCCGTGCAGAGCTCCGGGTGAATTCAAAGGACTCACCGGATTGCCCGAAGCCGTTCATCTTGTACCGGCCTTTCACCCAGTACGCGCCATAGGCGCCGACGTTTATATGCCCTTTGAAATTCCTGATCCCGGGAATCAGGAAAACGTAGTCTGCCATAACCGGCACTTCAATGTATTCGGCCTGTAGCTTATCCGTTATTGACGCGCACAAAACATGGTTGTAACCTTTTTGAATGTATTGGAGATCGAATCCGAGACCAAAGTTATTCCGGATTTGTTTGTATGCTGTCGCGCCAAATGAATACCCGGTATGAATTGCTTCCGTCCACGGCGTAGGACTTTTGAAGTTTGAAAAGGCTGCACCGGCCTTTAAACCGGCGTGCCATATTTGTCCGGAAAGTATCGTTGGACAAAAAAGAGCGACGGCGATCAATAGTTTAATTCTCATTCTGCCAGTGATTAAAATGGTTCGAGGACAAATCGGATCAAAGCAGGTCCGTCTTTCGCGGTTATGTCGCGCTCCAGCACAAGGACAAGGGTTCGCGGGGTAAGCGTTTCAATTTTCCAATCCTCCCGCAGCGAAGGATCACCATCAGGAACAAGCCTGAGTACGCTTCCGGTGAAGGAAGAGGTTTGGGGATTGATATTTTCAATGGACCAGAAGCCGGAATCCTGTAACCCCATGAGGCCAGTCCGGTTGAACGTTGACGTGGACTCGCTTTCGGGAGCGGGAGCGTAAAGGATCAACTGAAATTGTTCGAGGGGGCCGGTAAACGGTTCGCTATCGAGTTGCACATCAGTGAGTTTCCATCCGCCGGAAACGATGCACAATGGTGAGGGGCATTCTTCGGGGGTATCGGAACACGAAAGCATTAATCCGCACAAAAGGATCACCCCGAAAAGGCGGAAGCAAAAGGTTCGTAACATGGTCAGTTGATCTTTATGATTCTGAGAAGGGAAGAGCGTCCAGCCGAGTTAATGCGTAGTATATAGGAGCCGTTGCCCAGCCCGGCTGTATCGACGGAGGTTGCACGATCTGCTGAATCGATGGAAGACGTTAATATCGTTCTTCCCGAGAAGTCGAGGATCTCCAGCGTCGACGGTTCGGATACGCGAACAAAAACGGATTCGGCGAAAGGATTCGGATACACGACAACGGTGGGACCCTCAGATTGTTCACCGCCGGTTACCAGATACACGTACTCATTTGACCGGCTCGTGCAACCGCTGCCCGTGACTTCCACGGCATATTTTCCGAATTCGACCGGGCCAATCTCGTAGCTTTGTCCGGTCGCTCCGGCAATCATTTCGCCGTTGATGAACCACTGGTAACTGTCTCCCGGCGAGGCGGTGAGGATCAGCCCCTGCGCCGAAAGAGACGCTGAAGATCCGCACAGATCATACTGCGCATAGCCATGACGGTTGTAAACGCCAAGGTACTCAAACCATCCGCCGACGTGCAGGCGACCGGATGAAATCGCAAGCGCTGTAATCTGGGGGATCGCCTCGCCTGTCCTCCGTATGTCGGAATTCCAGCTCGTAAGCGACCCGTCGGCAAGGCGAAACGACGCAATGAAATTTCTGCTTTCAAGTCCGACGGAATTAAAATCACCCGAGACGAACATCTCATCCGTTGTAAGTGCGAAATCAAAGACGGTACCGCCGATCTGCGGGTTCCATTCGGTGGTCTCGCCACTAATGGCGTCCAGAATCGCGATCCCGGCATGTCGCTGTACGCCACCGATCGGACCGTTGAAGGCACCATTTATGATGACATTACTTTCCACCACGGCAAGCTTGTTTATCGTGCCATTTACCACGTCGGGGGCCCAGGGCAACAGGGCTCCGGTCTCGCTGTCAACGGCAGCCGCGCCGGTTCGCGCAACACCGCCCACCTCGGTGAAGAGTCCGCCGAAATACACTTTATCGTCAGCAACAGCCAGCGAATTGACCCTGTGCGATGAACTCAACCCATTGCCTACTACTGGATCGAAGGCGGTTGGCACACCGGTTACGGGATCAAGGCATGCCAGTCCCGACCTCTCCACGCCAATGCCTCCGGTCGAGATGGTCGAGAACTGGCCACCGATATACAAAAGGCCACCATGAAGATCCATTGTACGCACCGATGAAATATCACTGGCACCTGTGCCGGATACCATCGGTGCCCAGTTCAGCACGGCGCCCGAGGCAAGATCAATCGCTGCGAGATTGCGTCTGGCTTGTCCGTTGACAGCGGCGAATTCGCCCCCGATGTACATCGTTGAGCCCGCAATAGCTACGGCGAAGAGTCGTCCACCGTCGAGATCAATGTTCAGTTCCATCGGCGCATCGACGCCGTCCTGAAAGATGGCGATAGTGCTTTTTTGCTTGTTGCTGATGCCATTAAAGTCTCCGCCAACAAATACGCGTTCAGCATCACATGCGACCACGTTCACCAC
>CBKWFZ010000728.1:0-2686 GCA_966673785.1 uncultured bacterium | reverse complement strand
GGAACTTATTCCGACAATAATACCGCTACGCTGCCGTTCAAAATCGTTCGCAACGATGTTCAATATAGAAACAGCACCTGTATAGTTACTGTCAATTATTCTCGCGCACGCGCTCCAGTTCTCCTGGGCCTCCGACTGGTTTCCAAGGTATCCGAAAACACAAATGACGATATCCGGTTTTTGTTTCAGTGTATTGTAAAATTCCGCATGGCTGTCAAATCGCAGCGCATCAAAATGCCGGAAATCAACAGGAACCCGGTACCGTATGTGCAGATCCGATGCAATGATATTCAGTCTGTCTACATCGCGCGCGGCCAGCACAAGCGAATGGTTCCGCGAAGCAAACTCGGCGGCCAGTGCGACCGCCACATCCGATGTCGCACCAAGTATCAGTACCGTCCCGTTCAATGTACCTTGTTCCATCTTTTACTTCTTTGTATACACTTCGATATAGGATATCTCGGGAATTCTCGGCGCCAGGAACTTGTCTGCCAGAACATAATGCTCTTTAATGCAGTCGCGTACCTCGTATGGATAAAACTGATTCACATTCGGAATATCCTCGAACAGAATAACATCATACTCGCCGCGCTCGACCTTATCACAGAAATACGTAACCTCACGATCGAAGAACGAAACGCCCTTATGAAACCAAAGTGGGTAGTCTGCTCCCTTCTCCGGTTCCAGATTAAAATCATGCGCCAAGGGCGTAAGCTCTGACATGTTCAGCAGCCTCACACCAGGTTTTTGCATTTCCGGCATGTTCCGAAGTCTTGCAATCCCCTCGGCGGTGCCTTCCGGAATCCGTACGCGCCGGAATGAGGACAGTCCGGGCGGAACGATCCATTTTGACCGGCTGTAACTCATGGTATCGGTTGAAATCAGATAAGTTCGTTTGGAGATAACATTTTCACGCTCATCGCGATCGCTAATCAGCAACGATTCCACATGCTGTCTCAGGAAACGGGTCCAGAAAACTCCTGACCACCATAAACATATCAAAACCGAAAAAACAGCAAGAGTCCAGCCCTGCTGCAGGTTGATATTCCTCAGAAAGTAGAAACCGATAAACGCGAAGGCGAAGCTATGGAAGTAGATGTTGCCGTCAATCGGTGTATAACTCGTTACCTGGATAACGGATGCCTGACCGAGAATGCAAAGAGTCACCAGCGCAAATAGCAGGAACCGTTTTTCGGTTCGCCATTCCTTAATCGCGCGGAAATGCAGAAATAAGATTGCCACCAAAAGCAGCAGATAGAGTTTGATCATCTGCGACGCCCCCAGGAATTCATTTACGATATCGAATTTGTCAACCCGCGCGTAGTGAGGAAATTGTCCAAGGTTGAACCAGTATCCGAATTCATATTGAAGAAACGGCAGGATCAAGACAGCCATGCTTATTGCATATCCGCCAACAAAGTATAAAGCGGTGCGGACTTTTCTTTCGAACAGAATGTCAAAGGCAACCAATACCAGCGCTATCAAAACCCCAAGCGCGCCGGTATCCTGTTTGGTCAGGAAACTGAAGGCCATCAAAAACGCGGCGAGTACAATCAACCACGGTTTGCGCGACCGTTCTTCCTTCATGATCTCACGGCACAGGATGTAGAGCGATGCGATTTCAAAGACGACGACGAGGTGGTTATACCACGGCCAGAAATTGAACATGGAATACGAAATGCAAAAAAGCAGCACCGCCAGGAAACGCACTCCTGAAGTGATGGTAAAAACATTAAGAAGCGAACGAAATAAAAGGCCGGAGACGATGTTTGCCGCCGACTGAAAGATGAGCAACGTAAAGACATAGGGGCCGAATATTTTGAAAAACAGCGCTGGCAGCACCCAGAATCCATAGCCCACAGGTGAACCGAAATCGCGATAAGGAATCTCGCCGTTTGACATGCGGAAGGCCCCTTCCCACGCGAGAAAAAGGTTAATCCGGTACGGATGCGTGAACAGCAGCGGAATGAGGGCTGTGACAATGATAACAGCGAATTCCAGAAAGGAAATTTTGCGATCCGTAAGCGTAGATTTCAGGACTTTCATTTTATCGGTTTCTTGGCGGCGACAACCTGCAACCACGGCGGCAGGAACAATACAACTATGAATATATGGAATACTGTCACAATGATCCAGTTGTCATACCGCACTGCCCACTTACCCTTTTCAATTACGTTTTCGGCCAGGGGAAGCGCAAAAACGAGTGCCACGCCCGCACCGATTGCCATGACCACCGCAAATATGAGATACGCATTTTTCCTTACAACGGAACGGATAATCGCACTATTGGTCCTTAGGAAGTCGAGTACGATAACGATCATCCACGGAAACAGCAGATTCAGCAGCCTGATCTCGTTGAAGATTCCACCGAGAAATGTGGTAAGAAAAATGACAATGAGTGTGAAGAGCGATGTCCGGTAATAGAATTGGAGATCAGCGGGAGCTGAACGCAGCTGTTTTTTGTAGGTAAGAGCGTGATAGAGAAAAGGAAGCCAGCAAAATCCAAACGCGAGGAACGAGAATCCAATCACCTGTTCCGGATTCGAAAGATTCCAGCGCAGCCCCAGCCAGACGTCGTAGTCTTCATGTCCGGCGATCACGCGCGATACGAGCCAGACGACACCGGGAATTCCGGTGACCAGAAGTTTACGCACGATGTTTTTGTCGGCCACAAAAAAGAAATACA
>CBKWFZ010000727.1:0-2686 GCA_966673785.1 uncultured bacterium | reverse complement strand
CATAGTAAGAGAAAAGAGTTCGAACGTCTGTGACAAATGAACCAATATCGTCTGCAGGTCCGTCAATGGAATTATTTCTGAATCGCGTAACAGGTCAAACTCCATACTACCCACATTGGGTTGGTATGCGGTAGTTACAAATTGGTAAGCGCCTGCAAACGGCAGGGAGGAACTAATTCTTCAATGAGGCTTGTTGAATGATCAGATCAATCATGATGCACCTGACGCGTCATGGTTAGAAGCTGATCATTCGCTATGAATACAAAACGAAAACTCACTACGTCCTATGCAGCTCCGGTGGAGCGAGGCTTCCTGGGCGAAGGCCATACTGCGCGGGCTGTGATCCGCGTGCCATATAAGGAAAGCGATCCTTTCATCCTGCTCATGGATGACATGCTCGATAAAACAGACAATTCCCCCGTCGGAGGTTCGCATCCCCATTCGGGTTTCGAAACAGTGTCCTTGCTTGTTGAGGGCGAGTTTCGCGACAAAACGGAAACCATGAAGGCCGGCGATTTCCAGATCATGACAGCAGGGGGTGGCATCGTGCATTCGGAGGTGATTGAACAACCCACAAAAGGAAGACTGCTTCAGATGTGGCTTAACCTTCCGAGTCGTGAACGCTGGACAAAGCCACGCGTGCAGAACCTGCCTGCGGATCACGTGCCCGTAATTCAAAATGACGGAACCAACATACGGTTATACAGTGGTACCTTAGCCGGGGTGAGCTCACCTGTACTCAATCACGTTCCGCTCCTGGCTGCGGAGTTCCAGATGCAGCCCGACGCGCGCACCATGCAAAACATTCCGGCATCGTTTAATGCCTTCCTGTTTGTTTTGCAGGGGAGCGTTCACGTTGGTGAAGACGAGAGTCTGTTAAAGCAGGATGAAACCGGGTGGTTGGATCTGCCGGGTAGCGATGGTGACAGCGAACTGATATTGAAGTCAGGCAGCGACGGCGCACGTTTCGTACTCTACGCCGCCAAACCCCAGGGCGAGGACTTCGTCTCACAGGGACCCTTCATCGGCGACACCCACGAGGACATCAAAAAAGTGTACACGCAATACGTTCGCGGTCAGCTTCAGCACATCTCCACCGTCGACGCCGCCAGCAAGTTTGACTGGTAGTTGGCAAATGATGATCTTGAAGAATTGTACGCTACATACAAACACCTACCCATGGACATCCAACAAAAAGACGACGGCAAACGCGGCGCCTTCTTCATCGCAGACAACGGCAACGTCTCGGCCGAAATGACCTACGTCTGGGCCGGTGATCACAAGATCATCATCGATCACACCCGGATTGACGAATCACTGCGCGGCAAGAACGTGGGCAAGCAGTTAGTGCATAGGGCGGTGGAGTTTGCAAGGGAGAAGGGGCTTAAGGTGATGCCGTTGTGTCCGTTTGCGAAGAGGGTGTTTGATCGGGTGGAGGAGTATGGGGATGTACTTTTTTGAAGGAATGATGCGTCGTGATCTTCCGGGTATTCAGTCGTTATCTAGAACGTGAATGCGGGCGTACTTGTCATCGACGCCGTTTTTCCCCGGGGAGGCCACATTAATCTCCCAACCCGATGCTGATAATCTTGAAATTGACAAACAACTGCATTGCAGGAATGAGGAGGTCGTATCGCTATTTGTACGACGCACAAACTAACCTCGTTCAATCTTATGAAGAACGGCTTTCTGAAAACCATCCTCTTCGCGCTCAAGTTTGCCGCGCTGGTCATTGTATCGACCATCGGGTTTATGGCTGTATCTGCATTTCTTCCGTTCTCCGATGCTTTTGTTTCCGGTAGCCGGGCTGCCGGTGATTCTGCATTACCATTCGTCTTGCTCAATAACGCGTGGATGTGCCTGGCGATCGTGTACATCGTGCTGACCTCGGGCTGGCGGAAACGGCGGCTGATACCCGCCGTGATCTTCACGGTCTTCATGGTCGCATGGGTCATGACCCAGATCGAAACGGCATTCTTCCGTGAGGCATTCCGCTCGCTTACGTCCGCTGACATGGCGCTGATCGCATTGTCAAACGGCGTGTTTTTGCTGATTGCGGTTCCTCTTGCAGTCACGTTCTTCGGCCGCGTACAATCAACAGAAATAGCACCCGCAGTGGAGCAGCCACAAAACCTGAAAACACTGATGACAAGACTTGGTGTGATTGGTGTGGCATACCTTGTCGTTTATTTTTTCTTCGGATACTTCGTGGCGTGGCGGGAGCCGCAGGTTCGCGTTTTTTATTCAGGGTCTTCTGAAGACCACGGATTCATTCAATCGCTCATCGACAACTATCGTAATATTCCGGTAATTTATCCGTTCCAGGTGCTGCGGGGAATCTTGTTTGGACTGTTTGTGCTGCCGCTGGTGAACATGTTTCGCGGGCGTCCATCGCAGCTGCTGATCAGTCTTGTCCTCGTTTATTCATGCACCGGCATGGGACTGCTCATTCCAAACTTCCTGTTTCCCGATGCCGTGCGCTGGGCCCACTTTCGCGAGATGATGTCCTCCATGTTTTTGTTCGCTATCATTGTGTGGCTCGTATTCACAAGGATCCAGCCCGCAAATTCAAAGGTGGTTGAAGAGCCTGCCGGAAGTAAATAAGGTGGTGCCGGGTGCACTTGGTGCAACCAACTTTGCTGTAGCGCCAAATCAGCTGAGGTTCGTCGAAAAGCTCTCAAGGTTT
>CBKWFZ010000726.1:0-2697 GCA_966673785.1 uncultured bacterium | reverse complement strand
AGACAAACATATAGCTTATACGCAGGCGACACATTACTCATGCAACTTCGTGGTGTCCCGCTTCCGATCACCGCGTTGGCGGGACGCTGGGAGTTAATCTCCATTGCCGGCCAGGGCCCCGGCTTTCCCGATCAGTACCCGGAAAGAAAGCCGTATATAATATTCGATCTCGCAACCGGTCACATTGGTGGACATACTTCATGCAATGGATTCAGCGCGAAATACACTATAGCGGGCGATAAGATCCGATTCAGCGACGCGTTGAAGACGATGATCGCCTGCGACGGCGGTGGTGAAGAGCGATTTCTGGACAGGCTTAATGCCACCAGCCAGTTCGCCATTCAGGGCGACGAACTGATTTTTAGCAACGCAGACGGCGAAACGATGCGTCTGCGGCGGTCACCATAGCTTCGGTAGCCCACTCCAGGACAAAACAAGCCTGAACCTGAACATCACGCCTTCCATACCGGCATGCGCTGCAAAAAGTTTTTGTAGTCCCCAATTTTCGAACTAAGTTTAGTATTCGCTCACAGGATTGGTTCACCTATCCCGTCCGGCGTTTTAATTTTATAGATCAATCCGAAAACCATGCGCTTTTGTTATCTGGCGAGCCTGATTTGCGCAGCCCTGATGTTCCTGCGTTGCAGCACTAACGAAACACTTCATGAAAACCGCGAATGGCGGGAATACCTCGGCGGTGCTGACCGTAATCACTATTCGACACTCACACAGATAACACCTGAAAACGTCAACCAACTACAGGTGGCGTGGGAGTATCACACCGGTGACAGCGGACAGATCCAATGCAATCCCCTGGTGATCGATGGCATTCTCTATGGGATGACGGCGACGGTTCAACCTTTCGCCATCGACGCGGGCACTGGGAAAGAAATATGGCGGGTTCGCGATACAACGGGAACGACATGGTACGGCACTGCGCGCGGCCTTTCCTATTGGGAGGAAGGTGATGACAAACGTATCCTCTACACGAAGGAAGAGTGGCTTTACGCGTTGGATGCGGCTACCGGCAAAGCAATACCTTCTTTCGGCGAAAACGGACGGGTAAGCCTCAAGACCGGGCTTGGTGCGACGGCGAAAGAAAAGTTTGTGATCTCCAATACACCAGGGACCGTTTTTGACGACCTGATCATTATGCCGTTACGCGTCGCGGAGGATTACGACGCCGCTTTTGGTCACATCCAGGCGTTCAATATCAAGACGGGGACGCTTGCGTGGGTATTCAAAACCATACCTGATCCTGGTGAAGAAGGCTTCAACACATGGCCTCCCGATGCTCACAAAAATCTTGATGTTGGGGCCGCAAATAACTGGGCAGGCATGGCCGTTGATCGCGAACGTGGCATCGTCTACGTACCGAAGGGGTCGGCAGCTTTCGATTACTGGGGCGGAAAAAGACATGGTGACAATCTCTTTTCAAACTGTCTCCTTGCCCTTGACGCGCGCACAGGCAAAAAGAAATGGCACTTTCAATTCGTGCATCACGACATCCTTGATCGTGATCCGCCGGCGCCGCCTAACCTGGTTACAGTAACGCGCAATGGCAAACGCATTGATGCTGTAGCGCAGGTAACGAAACACGGTTATGTCTTCCTGTTCAACCGCGAAACCGGCAAGCCGCTCTTTCCCATTAAAGAAGTACCGGTTCCGCAGTCAAACGTTCCCGGTGAAAAAACATCCGCAACGCAACCATTACCCGTCAAACCACTCCCCTATGCCCGACAAACGCTTAACGAGAACGATATTAATCCATACGCCGCCAATCGTGAGGAACTTATTGAGAAATTCCGTAAGAGCCGTTTCGAAGGACCATTCACGCCATTGACTTCCGGAGGCTCCATCATTTTCCCGGGGCTTGACGGTGGAGCCGAATGGGGTGGCGCCGCCGTGGACCCGGAAGGTATCATGTACGTCAATAGTTCCGAAATGGCGTGGCTGATATCGCTCAACAAAAAGGAGGCGGTTACAGAACAACTCGCGCACCCCGGTGAACAGGTGTACGTGTCGTTTTGCTCGGCTTGTCACGGGACGGAACGAAAGGGCAACGCTGCCAGCGGATTCCCGGCGCTGGTCGATCTCGATAAAAAGTTTGAAAGGGATCATGTTCTTGGGATCATCACAAAAGGACAGGGCATGATGCCTGCGTTCAGCCAGCTTTCGGAGGCACAAAAAAACTCGGTGGTCGCATTTCTGTATGGAGACCAAATTACGAAGGATAAGGTCGAAGTCGTCGCCAGCGACTCGTCAACGGCAGACCTGTACGCAATATCCGGTTTTACGAAGTTTCTCGATCGGGATGGTTACCCGGCAATTTCGCCGCCGTGGGGTACCCTCAATGCGATTGACCTGAACACCGGCGAGTACGTCTGGAAGAAAGTCTACGGCAATTCACCCGAGCTTGAAAAGAACGGTATCCCCCAGACAGGCTCCGAAAGCTACGGCGGGCCTGCGATCACGAAGGCCGGCGTACTCTTCATTGCCGGCACAAAAGATGGTCTGTTTCGGGCGTACAGCATGAAGACCGGAGAGTTGCTGTGGGATACCAGGCTCCCTGCGGCGGCATTTGCCACACCCAGCGTTTACGAGGTGAATGGTAAACAGTATGTGGCGATCGCATGCGGCGGAACGAAGCTCGGTGCGGAGAAGGGGGATAGTTATGTGGCGTTTGCATTGCCGTGA
>CBKWFZ010000725.1:0-2697 GCA_966673785.1 uncultured bacterium | reverse complement strand
CACTGCCCTATGCAAATTTACAAATCAAGATTCTGATGATGGCTCCGCCTCGCCGCAGCCGTCCGCGATTGTCCGTTCTAAATTTGAGATAACATGAAAACACAAACTGAAAAACACACTGCCTCAGGGGGATTTCTTTACTGCACGGGATTCATTGGCGCTGCGGTTTATTACATTTCGCATGCGACCGGTTTCTGGATCGGTCTGCTTGGCTTCTTTAAGGCGATCGTGTGGCCGGCATTTCTTGTGTATGAGATTTTTGAGCGGCTCCAGATTCAATAAACCGTGAATACGTTTAACAGAAACAGTGCTACTGCGCTTGGGTGGCGCATGAGCGAAAAGCGTTCGCTCGCCACAACGTTGATTGATCGCGCGGCAGAGCTTTGGTTCCTTGTTGCTATCGCCGGTCAATGGTTCTTCGCGGCTTATGTGGCGATCTTCTACGGAAGCGCTCTGTTCAATGGTAATGTTGCAAAGTGGAATGACATCCTGCCTCACGGATATGTTGAAGGTAATCTCATTGGAAACATTATTGTAGGCGCTCATCTTCTCATGGCGGTCGTCATTATCCTCGGAGGCCCTTTGCAGATCATCAGTGGCGTCCGGAACCGGTTTCGGCAAATGCATCGCTGGTCGGGCCGGATGTATCTGATCACCGCTTTAGTGATTAGTGTCAGCGGTGTTGTGATGGTCTTTACACGCGGGACAGTCGGAGGCACAACCCAGGCGGTAGGCATTACCATTAACGCGGCGCTGATTATTCTTTTTTCTGCGTTGGCGCTGAAGACGGCACGTACAAGGAACTTTCCAGCACATCGTCGGTGGACGCTCCGATTGTTTCTCGCGGTAAGCGGCGTATGGTTCTTTCGTGTAGCCTTCATGTTGTGGATGATGATCCATCAGCGTCCCGTCGGATTCGACCCAGAAACATTTACCGGTCCGGTACTCACTGTGATCGGATTCGGTCAGTACCTGTTTCCGCTCGCCGTGCTGGAAACGTACTTCCTGGTAAGACGCCGCGACATTAACCGGGAGAAAATCGCAACTGCACTTTTTCTATTCCTACTCACATTGGTCATGGGAGCTGGCATCTTCGCGGCAATCGCCGGGATGTGGCTGCCCCGGCTTTGATAATTAATGACAACGTATGGAATTCATGATCTTCAAAACAAACATCAATCCGGCCGAAGTCGAGCTGGTGCGAAGTTCTTTCAATAGCACACCTGCAATCAGTGAGTGGACAATCGATGTTGATGATATTGACCGTGTGCTGCGCGTAAGAGCCACTGGAAATTTCGGTGAATCGGATGTTATGAATCTCGTCAGCGCCTGCGGATTTCATTGCGAACAGCTACCCGACTAGTATGAAAGCCATTGTCCTTGAACGCTACGGGCCACCTGAATGCCTTCGAATGAAGGAGATTCAAAAACCGGAACCTGGTAAGAACGAAATCCTGATCCGGGTCGTATACACCACGGTAACTGCTGGCGACTGCGAGCTGCGAACGCTGAAATTCCCAGCATTGTTCAGGGTACCCTTGCGCGTCTACTTTGCGCTTACCAGGTGGCGTGGAATCGTCCTTGGACAGGAGGTATCAGGCGTGGTTGAAGCTGTCGGGGCGGGAGTGAGCCGATTCAAACCGGGGGACGGGGTTGTCGCCGCCACCATGCTGCATCTTGGTGGATATGCGGAATACGTATGTCTTCCGGAAAGCTATCCCATCATGGATAAACCAATAACGCTATCCTTCGAAGAAAGCGCGACGCTTGTAACGGGTGGGTTAAACGCAATACACTTTATCAGGATGGCGCAATTACAGGCGGGCCAGCGTCTGCTAATAAACGGTGCGGGAGGAAGTATCGGAACCTACGCCATTCAGATTGCAAAAGCCATCGGCGCTCATGTTACGGCTGTCGATGCAGAAAGCAAGCTTGAGATGCTCAGGCGTATTGGTGCCGACGAAGTTATCGACTACCGCCGGACAAACCTTTCGGATATTTCGCATACCTGGGATGCTTTGATCGACATTGTGGGCAATGTCCCGTTCAGCGATGCGCTGAGCAGGGTAGTGCCCGGCGGGTGTTATGTGATCGGTAATCCGCGTGTGGGCACTATGTTACGTGCGGCGCGGGAAAACCGTAAGGGTACCCGGCGCGTGATGTTTCGCATGGCCGGGTACTCGAAGGACGATCAGGCCGATTTGCTGAGGTGGGTTGAAGCCGGAGTAATTAAACCCGTTATTGACCGGCAGTATTCGCTCGATCAAACCAGGGAGGCTCACATTTACGTTGACAGCGGTGCGAAGGCGGGCAACGTCGTGATCAGCTTAAGGCAGCAATAGTTATTTTGGATATTGGGTACGAAGCACGTTTCGGATCTTCGCGGCGATTATGTCCAGATCGATAGCCGGAACATCTTCGACCTTGGCAAGCTCGTCCCATTTGCGTAACCGGATGCTCATGTCAAAAAGAGGATCTGATTCAAACAACCGCGCTTCCTCATCTGACATGATACCGCCCTGTAGCTTCAGCGTTTTGCGACTAGCTTCACTGAGGGAGTGATAGTATTCGGGAAAACGCCATGTCAGGTAGCGCTTTGCATTGACGTGGTTTCCTATCAGCCTTGTTATACGATCGCTGAAGCCGCGGTCTCTGAGAAATTGAGCGCCGACGCCTTCGTGCGACACGATCCCGAGA
>CBKWFZ010000724.1:0-2700 GCA_966673785.1 uncultured bacterium | reverse complement strand
CTTCGATATTCTTCGACGTTTTTGCTACGATCTCTTCGATCCGCGCCGGGTGTATCCGGCCATCCTGAACGAGACGGTGCAGTGAGAGGCGGGCGACCTCGCGCCTTACGGGATCGAATCCTGAAATGATAATCGCTTCCGGCGTGTCGTCAACAATAATCTCGACGCCGGTAGCAGCTTCCAGTGCGCGAATGTTTCGTCCTTCGCGACCAATGATCTTACCCTTGATGTCGTCGCTTTCAATATTAAAAATCGACACACAGTTTTCGATCGCGTGTTCGGTTGCCGTGCGCTGAATGGTTTCAACCACGATCTTTTTCGCTTCCTTGGTCGCAGTGAGCTTCGCCTGCTCCATGATATCTTTTATGAAGCTTGAGGCGCGGGTTTGCGCTTCATCTTTGAGCGAAGCGACAAGCTGTTCACGGGCTTCTTCGGCGGTAAGCTTGGAGATGTTTTCGAGAACCTGAATCTTCTGCTGATTGAATTTATCAAGCTCCTCTTTTCTTTTCTTCACATGCTCGAGCTGGACACTCAGGTCGGCTTTGATTTCGTCGAGCTCAGACTCCTTACGTTTAAGATTTTCAATTTCCTTGTTCAGCGTTTGTTCGCGCTGCTTGATCTTTTGTTCGTTCGAAATAATGAGGCTTTTTTTCTTGTTGGCCTCGTCTTCGAACTCGGAGCGCATCTTCAGGATTTTTTCCTTAGCTTCGAGAATACGGTCCTTTTTGAGGTTTTCGGCGGCGATCTCGGCTTCCTTGATAATCAGCTTTGACTTGTCCTCGGCATCCTCCGCGTTACTCTTCAACTTTCGTTTATAGAGGAAGGAACCGATCAGCAGACTCAGCACGACGGTAGCGACGATGCTGGTCACCAGAATAGCAATGACGGTTACAGACATAAAAATTAAAAGGGTTATAAAACCCCGGGGTGCCTCCTTGGCTCAGGAAAATCCGGACTTGAAGAAAGATCAGAGGATGGATTGCGAAACGAGGTTGTTCAGGTGGCTGACTTTTTCAAAAACAGTCTGATCGATAACAGAATGGTTTTCGTCGGCTGCCATTTTATCCACGAGGCAATCGAAGGCAACCATGGCGAGCAAATCCTGTTTATCATCAATACCGAATTGCTCACGATAGAATTTCAGCTTTTCATTGATCAGTTTACCGGCCGCTCTTACCCGCGCTTCATCCGTACGCTTCACCTTCATCGGGTACTCACGATCAGCAATTTTAATTCGTATAGAGAGTTCTTCCATCTACCAGCCCTTATGATTGCCTTTTATCTGCTTAGGTGGGCGATACATTTGTCGATCTCTCGGATGTATTCGTCCACTTTTCTCTTCAATTCCAGAACACTTCCGTCTTCCGGGTTTAAATTATCCACAATTTTAGTGATTTTCAGTTGATTGTGAAAACTTGTGATCTGCTCATCTCGCGCTTTCAGGCCACTTTTGAGCTGTTGGTTCTCTAATTTCAGGTTTCTGACCTCTTCCCTGAGGCTCTTATGCTCGTTGATGAGCACCAGGATTTTACGCTCAAGACCGTTCAGGTTGGTCTTCAAAAGTTCTTGATCCATGCCAGTTTCTTTTTGCCTTCGCGGCTTTTGCGTTCAAAACGGTCTGAACGCCGTTAACGGTTTTATTTGAGAGAACCTTATTTCCTTATCAATGCTCCCAGCTTCTGCTCGAACGCACTCATCAATCGCTGCATCGTTCTGTCGATCTCCTCATCGGTCAGCGTCTTCGATTCATCCTGAAGTGTGAAACCAAGTGCATACGCTTTTTTTCCGGACGCGATCTTGTCTCCTTCATACACATCGAATGCGACGATGTTGCGGATCAGTTTCTTTTCAGTCGAAAGCACGAGACTCCGGATCTCATCAAAACTGATCCCCTTATCAATAACTAGCGAGAGGTCACGACGCACCTCAGGAAATTTTGCAACTTCCTGAATGACTAACTTAGGATTTGCCGACTGGAAAAGCAAGGCGGAATTCAATTCACCATAAAATATTTCCTGCCTTATGCCGAATTCTTTTAATAAGGTCGATTTTACTTTACCAAGCTTTCCTACTTCTTCCTTTCCTCGCGTGATGCGCAGTCCATAGTCAAACAACTGGTCCTGAATTACTTCCTGTTTTACCTGTTGCAACCCTGACCGGGAGAGTATCTGATTGATCTGCTGCGCAAGATCGAAATAGGAAACCTGCTCCGTCTTGCGCTGCCAGTTTTCAGCTTCACGGTTACCCGTCATGTAAAGCGCAAGACGCTCTTCCTCGCGATAACTGCCTCCTTCCCTGAAGTAGATCTTCCCGAATTCAAAAAGACGAAGATCCTTCTGTCGGCGATTCACATTGTAAGCACACACCTCAAGTCCCGTGAATAGCATCGTCTGACGAAGAATACCTTGTTCCTCGCTGAGCTTGTTCAGGATTTCGACCGGCTCACCAGTGAACACCAGGTTATGTTTCGTCTGGTAGTTCAGATTGGTGAGTGAATTCGTCCATATTTCGTAAAAACCATTTCCTGCCAGCATCTCACCGATGGTGCGCCGGTATTTGTCAATATCCTTTACAGGAAACTCCGCGAGATAATCCGTACCTGCGACAGGCGAGAGCTCAATGTTGTTGAATCCGTAAATGCGCAGGATTTCCTCGGCGATATCAGCCTCCTGCGCAACATCGACGCGGTAAGGCGGTACG
>CBKWFZ010000723.1:0-2700 GCA_966673785.1 uncultured bacterium | reverse complement strand
CATATTGATGGGCCTGGTTGTAGTCTTTCAGATCCAGGAAGACGGTGGCCAGGTTATTACACGCGATGGTGATACCTTTCTTGTCCCCATCCCGCTCTTTAATAGCAAGGGATTTAAGCAGATACTCTTTGGCTTCAGCAGTTCGGCCCTGCTGATTCAGAGCCACGCCGAGGGAGGTGTAACAGTACGAAATTCCTTTTTCGTTCCCGGCGCTTTCGAAAAGCCGCAGCGCTCTGAAATAGAGACCGATCGCTTCACTGCGACTGCCAGTACGATACTGAATATTCGCCATGTTGAGGAGGTTGCCGGCCATGTTTTCTTTGCCGACGACATCTTCACCAAGCCTGTCGACAATCTTATAATGGCGTAGCGCCTCTTCGTTGTTGCCTTTTTTCTTTTCAAGCAGGCCAAGACCGGTGTGGTAGGACGATGTAAGGGTAAGTTCCTCGGGATTTTCCTCAACGATAACATTGGCTTTTCCGAAGTAATAGTCGGCGCTGTCGTACCGGCCCTGGTCAGACATAAAGAGCCCGTAGCTGATGTAGATTCGCGCAGCCTGTATTGCGTCGGCGCCCGAAACGGCCATCAGCTTTCGCATGTAGCCCGCGGATTTTACATCATCCTTTCCGCGAAAATAGCCCGAAAGCTTCGTCAGTGCGGTGACGTATGCAGCCGTGTTGCCGTCGTGATTACCGTTCTCCACGATACGCCGGAGGCTGTCTATGGACTGACCCATTACCGCGCAAGGAATAATGAACAAAATGAGCGCGATCGCTGGAATTTTTAAGCACCACATAACACCATGAAGATAGTGTAAAATACAACTTAATTGATTACGGTGTACCGCGTTCCGGATGGTAAATTTTACAACGGTAGGAATATTCTAAGGCGAAACGGTGACAATGGCCAGTTCTGGCCGCGAGCGTTACACAACATGTTAGCGGTGCACGGGTCGCGACGGTGACGTCGGAATATTTGTTGGGGTAATCAAGTTTTTGAACAAAAGAAGTGGGCGGAGGTTATGAGGGGAAACGGTTGTTGCGTAAATTGGAAGTAAATTGGTGGATTCCGTCGGCAATGAACGGTGAGCGGATATCAATAACTAATTGCTGACATAGAATTGTTGGCGGCAAGCTATCTTTGGAAAATTCACATACCGTAAAAAATTATGAGAGTTATCATTTTATTCTTGGTTTCTGTGACAGTTGGTACCTATGTCCGCGGTCAGAGCATTTCTAAAACCGACAGCACTGAGATAGCTAACAAGATTGAAGATTGGAATAAGGGATGGAAAATCAAAGACTATAAATTAACGACAAGGTGGTACAGTGATGCAGCCGAGTTTACGAATGCTTTCGGCCACAGTAGGATTGGAAAGACGGAGATTGAAGAATTCATGAAGGAAGTTTTTCGATTGCCATTTGTCATGGCAGGAGATAGCAGGGTCACACAGCAAAAATTTGTAATGCTTGATGACAAAATTGTGTTAGCCATTACTTTAATCGAACGGACTGGACAAAAGACCCCTGATGAAAAAGAACTGGGTACGCGAAAAACGACTCACCACAGAGTGTTTAGAAAAGGTAACGAATGGAAAATTGTGAGCCATTTGATATCAGACGCAAGGGATACCGAATCCAGTAGGCATTAGCGTTGTCGCGGAAGGATGAGAGTCACCAGGTGGCCTGGCATTGCTTCGCGGTTATCCAAGCCAACTTATCACTCAACTGTTTCCAGCTAATGATTGCAGGCTGGCCTAAGCTGGAAGAGGAGACAAATGAACATAATAAAGAAAATCGCATCGTTTATCGGGCTCATTGTTGTCGGCATTTTGCTTTACTACACATTTGTGATCTTCAACGCTCGCGCAAAGACGCCGGCAATAGTGCAGGCTGCCTTGCATTCCGGGAGAATGGAGCTTCAACTTAACGACCTGACAAAAGAACAACTGGAGGCACTCCTGAAGGTACAGGATCCGGATTTTTATAATCATAACGGTTTTGATATCTCCACTCCGGGTGCGGGAGTAACAACGATCAGTCAGGGATTGGTGAAAATGTATTATTTCGACAACTTCAAACCAGGTATTCAGAAAATCGAACAGACATTAATTTCAAGATTTGCATTTGACGTGATGACGCCTAAAGACACAATCTTAAAGCTGTTTATCAACGAGGTCTACTTAGGACAGCATAACGGAAAAGCAATAAAAGGATTCGGGAATGCATCCCGTGTTTATTTAGATAAATCGTTTAAGGAGTTGACATGGGACGAATACCTCGGGTTGACAGCTATGATTCGTTCCCCGAATACGCTTCACTGCATCAGGAATAAGGAAGTTAATCAGGAAAGGGTATCGAGAATTAAAAAGGTTTTGACCGGTGAATATATTCCAAAGGACAACAGTGACTGGTTATACGGACAGAAGGTGAAGTTGTAGGGGTGGCGGCTGATTGTAGATGGATCATTGGGATAGTTGAGGATTGCGGAATTTTATGATTGATCTGTCTAATTAGAAAGTGTATCAAAGCACTTCCCGTGATATCCCTCGAACCGTCATTCAGAACGGCGGATGCGGGGAGGTGTTGTGGGAGTGAAGAATCGCGGGAACGAAGAGATGGGGCGATGGTGTTTATGGGGGCGTTGGAAGGAATGCGGTTCAGGGACCGGTACTACGACGATATTGGATTACACTAAAAA
>CBKWFZ010000722.1:0-2701 GCA_966673785.1 uncultured bacterium | reverse complement strand
ACACCGGAACCGCTGTAACTGAATTCGGCCCACGATTCAACCATTTCGCGGCCCTTGTCAAGATGCAAAAGTCTTGAGCTCATCAACAGGTCAGAATAGGTGGTGTATAACTCCTGATTATCGTCTGACGGCGCGGGCAATGGCAGGTCCAAGGGTTGGTTCGATTGACTTGCCAGACCGAATGTTACCAGGCAGAGCACTCCAGTGAAGATGAAAGCTCTCATAGGCAGGATGTTTAGCAGGACCATACATGCGAAAATCTTGTGCCACGGAGCCGTGACATAGTTTCGGCGGGAATCAGCTTTCGAATTCGTTGTGGAAAATTCCCCTGATCGCGTCGGCGGATAACGGTTTGGTGAGGTAGTATTTTATGCCGAGCTCTTTGGCCTGCTGAATGTCCGAAGGATTGTTGGAAGAGGTTACAAGAATGATGAGTATCTCGTCTTTGCCTTCGAACTCAAGTTCGCGGTAAGCTTTGATGAACTCAAAACCGTTCATGAGCGGCATATTCAGATCCAGCAGAATTACATCCGGAAATGATTCCGGTCTGTCATACTTCGATTTGATTACGTCCAGCGCTTCTCTTCCGTTCAGCGCTTTGGAAATGTTTCGCGCAAGCCCGGTGGACTGGACAATTCGCTCAATCAGAAAATTGGCGATCGAATCGTCGTCAACCACCAGGATATCCTTCTGCGTCATTGCCGGTTCCTGGATCATGTTGTTAAATTAATTATCTTTTTTAACAATCCATAATCCAGTGCGCTACGATGACCTTAGGCGCGGTTTAGCCGTCAAGTCTTCCGAATAGAAAAGTTTGTTCGCGCAACCAATGCTCAATCTTTTTGCTTAAACGTTGCGAAGGCATTCGCCAGACCCAATTGTTCTCGATCGTCGCGGGTGCGTTGAACCGGGCAGATTCGTCAAGTCCGAGTATATCCTGAACCGGAACGATTGCAAGTTTCGCTACAGACGCATAGGCCAGCCGAACGAGATGATAATGTATGTTTTCCTCCGATAAGTCCATTCCATCAAAGTAACGTGTCAGGTTGCGTTTTTCGGTTTTGCTGATGTCTTTCCGATACCACCCCACGGTGGTGTTGTTGTCGTGCGTGCCTGTGTACACTACGAAATTAGGCGTATAGTTATGAGGGATGTAGTCAGACGTCGGAAGGTTATCAGAAAAAGCGAAGTGAAGCACCTTCATTCCAGGAAACTCAAACGCGTCGCGAAGCTGAAAGACCTTGTCGTTGATATCACCGAGGTCTTCGGCCACGAAAGGAAGTTGCCCAAGTTCCCTTTCGGCGACATGAAACAGATCTTCACCCGGTCCTGCTTTCCATTTTCCATTTCTGGCGGTTTTTTCTTTCGAGGAAACCGCCCAGTAGTCAGCAAAGGCGCGGAAATGGTCGAGACGCAATACATCGAAAAGCTCAATGTTCTTTTTGAACCGTTGTATCCACCATCCGTATTTTTTCGTCTTCAGTATATCCCACCGGAAAACGGGCATTCCCCAGAGTTGGCCATCGGCGTTGAAGTAGTCTGGCGGAACGCCGGCGACGAGGATCGCATTACCTTTTTTGTCGACGCTGAATATCTCACGATTGGCCCATACGTCCGCTGAGTCGTGGCTGACATAAAACGGAAGATCGCCCAAGAGCCGTATCTTCTTTTCGTTGCAGTATTGTTTTAATGCCGACCATTGAGAGAAAAAACAAAATTGCAGCCACTTTATCTTTTGGAGAGCGTCACGGTGCTGGCGTGCTGCCTGTCGCAACGCGGCGGCGTTACGGTTCTTAAGCTGGTCCGGCCAGGCGAACCATGGCTTTCCCTCCTGTGAATTTTTGAGCACCGAATATAGCGCGAAGTCGTTGAGCCATTTTCGCTCCCGTTCACAAAATGATGCGAAGGCCTGCTTTGCGCGTTTGTTTTTTGACGCGACAAATTTCGCATAGGCGCGATCGAACAACGTCGCCTTTGTCTCTTCCGCTTTTGAAAAATCAGCCCGGGAAGACGACGTCAGCTGGTAATGCTTTACATCAGCGGCATCAAGCCAGCCTGCATCGCGCAGCCCTTCGGGACTGATAAGCAGGGTATTTCCGGCGAGGCTGGAGTATGAACTATATGGTGAATAGCCCGTCTCTTTCTCGGTTGGGTTCAACGGGAGCACCTGCCACACGCGTTGACCGGCATCTGCGAGAAAGTCGGCAAATGCTCGTGCTTCGTAACCGAGATCACCACAGCCGAATGGCCCGGGCAATGCGGTTATGTGAAGCAGAATACCTGCGGCTCTTTTACCGTTCAGATCATCCATAGTATCAGTCTGTTTCTATGTAGGATGACTTAACAAGACGACTGACCGTCCGGAGACGTGAACCTTTTCAAGCGCCTTGTATTTTTCCTTGGGCCCGATCGAACTTGTCGTTGTGTCGATGAGCTTGGTCCATTCCTGACCATACTTCTCGGGAGGTAGAACGAAGTCAAGTCCCTCGTAGTGCGCGTTGAAAATAATGTAAAAACTATCGTCAACAATGTGCTCGCCGCGTGGCCCCACAGCGTGAAGTCCGCGACCGAAGAGAAATATTCCCAGCGTTTTTGCAAAGCCCGCGTTCCAGTGCTCTTCGGACATTTCCGTTCCATCGAACAGGAACCACGCAATATCTTCGAGGCCGGCACCTTTGATCGGCTGCCCCTGAAACCAGCG
>CBKWFZ010000721.1:0-2710 GCA_966673785.1 uncultured bacterium | reverse complement strand
AAAAAGAAGTGTTTCCGGTCCACTGCAACAACTTCACCTGGAGATGCCGGGACAGGCACATAATTTTTTATGCTACCGGCACTAATCAAGCAGACTATGAATAAGCTATATTATCGCGGACAACCTTATGATTTTACAATTTCAGAAATAATGGGAAAGCGGTATTTCGTGCTTTCCAAGGACGGCAGCGTGGTTGAACATGTGAAGGAGGACGAGCTGGACATCCGGTCACGGGTCAGCATAATCCTCGATGATTATTACAGAATGCCGCAACCAACGATGCAGGGGAATATCTACGGATAAACTGTAGAACCTGTTCTACAGTCACGAAGGGATGTGAACCTTTTGGTTCTCATCCCTTTATTTTTTCTGCCCATTCAACTGGGCGGCGGGAATAAAAATTTAGCGGCTATTGACATGAAAAATCCGCTCATTTTTCTGCTGCTCCTAACCGTAAGCCTTTCAGTAGATGCCGGACCTCAGAAACCGGTTATTCGAGATCAACGGGAGCTCTCAGTGACCGAGGACGGTTCGATTACTATTTCTCTCAACCATCTTATTGTCCGGGACCCGGATAACTTCTTCTACCCATGGGGATTTACGCTCCAACTCTACGCCGGTGAGAACTACACGTTTGACGGCAGAGTCGTGACACCTTCACCTGACTTCCATGGAACAATCAAAGTCCCGGTGACAGTCAACGACGGATTCGGAGACAGCGATCCCTACGACCTCGTCATAACGGTGGTTCCGGTTAACGACCCGCCTGAGATCACGGGGCAGAAAGAGATCTCCACCGTAGAAGAGACAGCTGTAACATTAGCGCTCGCCGATATCACCGTTTCCGACCCCGATGATTCTTACCCGACCGGCTTCACGTTGAACGTTCTGCCCGGTTCTAACTATACGGCTAGTGGTTGGTCCGTGACGCCTGTTGCGGGTTTTACGGGTTCCCTGGTGGTACGGATCACTGTAAATGACGGTCAGGCATCCAGCCCCGTTTTCAACCTAACGATAGAGGTAAAGCAAGCAAACGAGACCCCGGTGATCACAGGACAAAAGGCGTTAGGTACCGCAAAGAATCAGCCTGTCGAACTTGATCTTTCGTATCTCGAAGTTTCCGACCCGGATAGCAGCTTTCCCCAGGACTTCACATTGATCATACATCCTGCTGCGAATTATACGTTCACCGGAACAACGATCACCCCCGCGACGGGATTTACCGGTAAGCTTGTTGTGCACGTGGCCGTCAACGACGGACACACATCAAGCAAGGTTTTCTATTTTGAAATTGAAGTCATTGATCAGATCACCATTACAGGACAGGACGATGTTGTTATCGAAGAAGATTCGGCTATAACGCTCGCGGCTGCGATGTTTACGGTTTACGATCCCCGCGGCGAGTATCCGGCGGGATACGTGCTCAAGGTTGACGGGGGTGAAAACTATTCAGCGGATGGCCTGACCGTGACGCCGGCCTCCAACTTCAACGGTACCCTGGCGGTAAACATAAACGTGAGTAATGGAACATATTCGAGTCCCCCATTTCCTTTTAAGATAACCGTCAGCCCCGTGAACGATGCTCCGGAAATAACGAACTTTCCGGAGACACCGCTGCGCTACGCAATCGGCGGCTCGGCGGCACTGTTGATGCCGGAGGTTCAGCTTGATGATCCTGATGACACACACCTGATCCTGGCGGAAGTCGGGTTTCGTCCCGAAGGCTACTCGGCCGGACTTGAAATCCTGACTGTGCCTGCGACATCAAGTGTGAACGTCGTTTTCGACGAAGAAACCGGTAAGCTGACGTTGCTTGGCAGCGCTCCAGTTTCGGAATATCAGGCACTCCTGCGACAGGTACGTTATGAGCTTCCCGCAACAACGGAAGCGCTTCCGGGGCGGCGGACAGTCTACGTGAAACTGAACGATGGAAAGGATGCAAGCGATGCCTATGAACGGGATGTCGATGTCGGCGACAATTTCGTCCTGGATATTCCCGGTGTATTTACGCCGAACAACGACAATTCCAACGACACGTGGAAAGTGAAGCCACTCGGAAACAGCGAGCGTTACAGCAGGGCAATAACAAGAGTGTTCAACACCCGCGGTGTACTGGTCTTTGAATCAAATGGTTTTGAAAAAGAATGGGATGGCAGTTACCGTGGTCAGGCGATGCCCGAAGGAACGTATTACTTTACCATTGATCTCAATCTCAACTACGCTACCGAAAAGATGCGCGGCACAATAACCATACTCAGATAAAACGGATAGCCGTACATCCTTGCCGAATACGGATCACCAGAAACCGGCTGTGTGTGATTCCTGTTTTATCCCTTCTTGTTTCTGCGTTGGTGATGTGGCTGAAGTCCGGTAGCAATGCGCCCCTTGCGCACATTATCAATGCTCCGTCGCAATCGCACATCCATGTTCTTGACGTTCGAAATATAATCTTCAAGGATCTGCTTACCTGGTTTTGAAAACAACCTTCCGATGCTCTTCAATTCATGCTCCTCATGGGCTACCACTTCCAGCACCGCAGGGGGCTCGACGGAGTTAATATCGAGGACGCGAAATCTGATATCTACGTTGTCACCGGGCCCAATGCGCGCGGCGTTTCGCAGGGTTGATCCTACCGTAAAATAACGGCTTCCATCTTTCCGAAAACGAATTGCAAGCGAAAAGGGGGCGCCGTTGATGGTACCGCTTACAC
>CBKWFZ010000720.1:0-2712 GCA_966673785.1 uncultured bacterium | reverse complement strand
CTTAATGTAGAGCATTTATGAAAGTAGTGATCATTGAAGACGAAAGCCTGGCTTCAGGTCAGATGGAATCGCTGATCACTGAGGTGGAGCCATCCGCAAGGGTCGTGGCCAAACTGTCTTCGGTAGAAGGAACGGTGAAATGGCTGGAGTCCAATGAACATCCCGATCTTTTCCTTGCTGATATTCAGCTTCTCGACGGACTCTCATTCGAAATATTCAACCGGATAAAAATTACGCGCCCTGTGATCTTTACGACAGCGTATGATCAGTATGCGATCCGGGCGTTTCAGGTGAACAGTATCGACTATTTGCTAAAGCCGGTTCAAAAGGACCGGCTCCGCGCAAGTCTGGAGAAGTACAAAACGATAACTTCAGCTGCTGTTGTTCCCGATTATGCTGACGTGCTTCGGTTGCTCAGGGCTCCGCAACCAGAGTACAAGAGCCGGTTCATGATCCGTGTAGGCCAGAAGATTGCCGCCATACCCGCTGAGAAGATCGCATATTTTTACAGCGAGAGCAAGCTCACCTACATCGTCACCCGTGACGGTAAACGATATCCGTACGATCAGACGCTTGAAGAGGTTATCGATTTACTTGATCCGCGGTTGTTCTTCAGAATCAATCGCCAGTACATCATAACTTTTGAGGCGATTGCCGAGATGCATCCGTATTTTAAAGGTCGTCTCAAACTCGCATTGAACCCTCCCACGAATGAAGATGTGATCATCAGCGCGGAACGGACACCCGAGTTCAAGAAGTGGATCGATCAGTGATCCACAGGTGACCCGCTTCCCGTGAACGATCGCCGAAGCCTCTTAGCAGTATCCGTTTTCCCTTGGCGCCATGGCGATTCATCCTGCTATTATCCCGGTTCAGTCACGTGATTACCGGCTTGGTCAACATCCGCCTGCGCAGGTGATTTAGACCCTGCAAATTTGGATCAGATCCGCGATAAACTTCGCGGCCCGTAAACAAAAACGAAAAAATATGTTTCTCGCATTAGTAATCACCAGTCTGCTCGCCGAACCTCCCGCAGGCCAGGACGACATTTTTATGTACGGTAAAATCGTAACCATCGACGATAAGTCGTATGAAGGCCCTATCCGCTGGGGCAGTGAGGAGGTATATTGGGTCGACCTGTTCAATGCCGCTAAACTGGAGAATGAGAATCTGGAATACCTTTCGGAACGCGATCGTGATCGTCTTGATGCGCAACAGAATCAGGAGTGGTTCAGCTGGTCCGATCATGCGTCACGATGGTTTAATGGCAACTGGACGAACAGTCGTCGCGACTATACGCATCAGTTCTCCTGTCAGTTTGGCGACATAAAATCACTGCGGCCTACCGGTAGTCAGCGTGCTGAAATCGAGTTACGCAACGGAACGCGCGTTGAGGTCGACGGAGAAGGATATAACGATATCGGAAATGAAATTCTGATCATGGATAAGGAGCTCGGTGAAGTTACGCTACGCTGGAGCAGGATTGAGCGCGTTGAGTTTATGAGAACGCCGTCGGTTTTGGCCGGCAAATTTGGCGAACCGTTGTATGGAACGGTTGAAGCTTTCGGAAAGAAGGTAACGGGTTATATTCAGTGGGATCATGATGAGCGTCTCAACGGACAAGCTGGACGGCAGTTCGGAAGACGGCAAGCTGTCAATAGAGTTCGGAAAGATCCGGTCTATCGAGAAAAGTGGCGGTAGAAGTATCGTCGTATTGAAATCCGGTCGCCGGATCGAGATGGGTGGCAGTAACGACGTTGCTAAGGGTCACCGTGGGGTTATTGTGATGAATCGTGAATTCCCGGCATTCGATATTCCGTGGACGGAGTTCGACAAGATCACGTTTTCCGACAACGCGGACGGAGGTCTCTTGTCATTCAGCGACTTTAATAATCCAAAAGAACTAAGTGCGCGTGTCAAAACACGCGATGGGAGTACAATGGCGGGAAGACTGGTCTTCGATCTTGATGAGGCGTTCGATTTCGAACTGTTGCAGGGAAAGGAGGGCGAGTTCGAGTACACGATTCCCTTTAGAAACATAAGAAAGATCACAGCGAAGAGCGCACACCGTAGCATTATAGAACTCACCAGTGGCAAGACCGTTACGCTTGATGACGCTCAGGATATCGGTGACCGCAACCAGGGGCTGCTCATTTTTAAGGAAAGCAACAGCGTCTATATTCCCTGGTCGGAGGTGGAGTCCATAGAAATGACCCAGCTTTAACGTTAGCTGATGAAATAGAGTAAGTGCGTTGCATCATGTTTAGGAAAAGGGAGCCGGAATACCGGCTTTCTTTTTTTGATGCCGTCATCGAATGAGAACCAGAAACGCTGACGATTTAGTCCCGCTGCTCATTTAAAGATATTCTTCTCGGCGACCATCTTCTTGTACTCCGGAAGAATTTTGTCGTACAGCGCTTCGTCAGCCTTCTTCAGTGTGTTCATAAGCCCGCCGATACCGGAATCTTTAAGGCTCACGCGCTGCGCCTTGATTTCCTCCATCTTTTTGCGGATCGTACCTTCGAGTTTTATCAAATCGCGTTCTGTCATTGTCTTTCTGATTTAGTGCCACCTGTCCGCCCCGGACGATTACCACTCAATTACGCACTCGTTTCTGGCACTACCAACGGTCTGCGCTGATATTGTTTCGTGGCTGCGGTTCATTTGCCTCCCGAGAATGACTATCCGGTCTTGCATGTCATTTTCCGCCCC
>CBKWFZ010000719.1:0-2713 GCA_966673785.1 uncultured bacterium | reverse complement strand
TTGTTCCTCTTGAATACTTCGCAATTCCACCTGTGTATTTCTGATTTGATTTTCCACCTTTTCACCGATCAGTTTCTGGGTGAAATCAATTTCGTTGTTAAGCGCAATGAGAGACGGGTTCTTTTCCTGGACAGTGTACGACAGCACCTCCCGGCGTGTATAAAGGTCGTTGAGTTTCATGACCATCGAGTTCATGTCCTGGTCCTGAACTCCGACGAGGGAAGGAGCGACAAGGTCTCTGATCTCGTCGCGATTCTGAAGGTAATACTTCAGGTTACGATAGTATTCGAGTTTGAGATTCAGGCGGGACTCGTCCTGATCCAGTGCCTGAAGCTTGTTGACCATGCTGGTTGCTTCCGCGCCAAGGTTTACAGTCCTATTTTGCGACCTGAATGAAGTGAACGTGTTTCCTGCGATCTGAAGCGAATCATTCACGCCGTCAATAAGATCGTCGATGAAGTGCACCGTGTTGTTGGCGATCCGGTTTTTTTCATCAAGCCCTTTCTTTATGTAGTGATTTGCAAGTTGATTGAGAAAGTCCACGTCGCGCTGCAGCTGAGTTGTTTCAAGTTTGATGACGATAAGATTGGAATTTTCATCGGCCTGGGAGACCTCAAGGCGGTCTTTATAGTAGTGCGCGAGCTTTGCAATATTGTTAAAAACGAGAACGTATTTATCACCGGGCTCATAGATGTAGCTTGCTTTCTTGTCAATGGTGAAGTTGAAATACGGGTTCTTAAAAGGCTCACCGAACGTACCCATACCGGAGAATTCAATATCGACTTCGCGGCCGTTGATGATCCGGTTCTTTTCATTTGCGGAGACTTCGTATTTCCGGTCGGATAGTACTTCGATCGTCAGCGGCACCATGTCCAGCTGCGTGCTTTCCCCGGCATCGAGCTCGAAAGGAGGCTGATCGTATAAATCGGTGACCGAGAAGAGGTTTTTTCTGAACCAGGAATGCTTCCAGTCAAGCGTTTTCATCGCCTCCAGGTTCAGACTGTACGATGTGAGAATTCCTATCTGATCAGCGATCATGGCGCTTGGCTTGCCGGGCCGCTGGTTTTGCTGGAACACGTCGAACAGTTCCAGAATTTTGGCGTCGTTCTTGACTAGAACTGTCGTTGTGATCGCATATCTCGGCTCGAAGGTTTTGTTTATGAAAAACGCGACTCCGCCCAGGAGTATCAGAAAGATCACAAAGAGATACCATTTTCGAATCGCATGAGCTTTTAGCTGAGTAAGGGTGAGGCCCTCGGGTTCGTGCTGAATCCTGGATCGGCCGTTGAGTTTATTTTTTTCCATCACTATTCAAATCCCGTTAATTGTTTGGCTCAGTTAGTTATTTGAGATATAGTTCAGTACCAGCAGGAATGTCGTTACGGTAGAAAGTGCAACCGTGTACACTGGCAACCGTAGCTCTACATTTTTATACCTGGAGGGCTGTACCACAACCACATCGTTGGGCTGAAGAAAGTATGCCTCTGAAGCGAGGGTGCTTTTTGAGTTAAGATTTAATTTGAACGATTTGCTCCCTTCTGGTGTCTGACGGAGGACCAGCACGTTCTTCAAATCTGCTGCGTTACGGATCCCGCTCGCCGAGCTGATCGCATCAAAGACGGTATACTCATAATTGTAATTGTAATAGACCCCGGGCGTTTGCACTTCGCCGACCACGGTAATTTTGTAGTTCAGGACGCGGACCTTTGCGGTAACTTCTTTGAGATACTCCTGCGCGTGCGCCTGGATGATCTGTTCGGCTTCCCTCATCGTTTTGCCGGCGATCTGTACACGACCGACAATAGGCAGTGTGACGTTACCATCTCCTTCCACGAGATAGCCCTGCACAAACTGTCCCGATAAAGTTTGCCAGATATTGTTGATCGCTCTGGCGTTCCCCACTGTGGCGGGATTGTAAATGTCATTCATCTCTTCATTGGGTGAGATGATGCTGACATAGAGGTTATCGTTAGCCTGAATTTTATACTCGGATTTTGCTGCCGGGACGCCTTTCATGACCGACGTTGCGTCGGTGAGCATACTGAGGTCTTTATTTGATCTGCATCCGGAAATGGTTAAGACTAACAGAAGTAAAGCGTAGGGAACATGGCGTGCCGCATTGCTGACGTGCTTTTTCATAGGTAGTTGAAAGGGATTAGCGTGTTATCAAGTTTGAGTCGAAACTATTAGTTGTGTTAAAAAGCATTTGTTCTGGTTTTCTTCCCGAAAATCGTCAGGTATATTATGTACAGATCCAGCGCGAATGACCAGTGTTCGATATACCACAGGTCGTGTAACGTCCGCGCTACATACTGGAACTTCGTCTCCGTTGGTCCCCTCCATCCGTTAACTTGCGCCCACCCGGTTATGCCTGGTTTAATGTATTGTCGTACCAGGTAGTTCTGGGCATTCTGCTGAAAGCGTTTATTCAGGTCAATCCGGTGCGGACGAGGCCCAACGACAGACATTTCATTCTTCACGACATTGATCAGTTGTGGAAGTTCGTCAAGACTATATTTGCGGATAAATTTCCCGACTTTGGTGATTCGTTCATCATCCTTAGCCGTTGACCTTGTTTGCTTCTCCCGGCTGTGCCGCATAGACCGGAACTTATACACCGAGATTGGCATTCCACGCTTACCTATTCTAACCGGACGATAAAAAACCGGGCCTCGGGTATCCAGCTTAATGGCTATGGCAATCAAGAGCAGCA
>CBKWFZ010000718.1:0-2720 GCA_966673785.1 uncultured bacterium | reverse complement strand
AACCAGGTCGGGTATCTTCCTGATGAGGGGAAGGTCGCTCTCTTATTCTCGAAAAAAAATACCAGCGAGAGGGTTGACGTCGTTAGCGTCGGCGGATCAAAAATCCTTACCCTGAAACCCTCCCGGTTATCTCAGAAATCGTGGGGCCCTTTCAACTATGCGTATGCACTGGACTTCACATCCGTTGAGCAGGAGGGACGTTTTTATTTGCGCGGTCAAAAATCAGGGATCCGGTCACAGGAGTTTTCGATTTCAAGATCAGCGTATACGTCTCTGCCAGGCGATCTTCTCGAATTCATGCGCCAGCAGCGTTGTGGCTATAATCCCTTTTTCGACATGGTATGCCATCAGCGCGACGGGCGTTCCTTCTATGGGAATATGCCTGATTCAACATACGTCGACGCAACGGGAGGCTGGCACGACGCCGGCGATCAGTTAAAGTATCTGATTACCGGAAGTTATGCGACCTGTCATATGTTGACGGCTTATGAGTTGTACCCTGACCGGTTTGAAGATGTTACGAACGCATTGGGTCAGCCAACCGCCAACGGGATACCCGATGTCCTCGATGAAGCCCGGTGGGGACTTGAGTGGATCCTGAAACTCCATGTCACTCCCGATCAGCTCATTCATCAGGTTGCCGACGATCGCGATCACATTGGCTGGAAGATGTCCGATCAGGATAAGTCCAACTACGGATGGGGTCCGAATAGCTACCGCGTTGCATACTTTGCCACAGGTTCGTCACAAGGGCTTCGCGAACACCAAAGTATCGCCACTGGTGTGGCCAACCTCGCTGGCCGATCGGCGGCTGCACTGGCACAAGGGGCCAGGATCTGGGAAAAGCTGGGTGACAGTGTGTTTGCATCAAAATGCGCGCTTGCCGCGAAGACACTGTATCAGCTCGGGCGCGAAAAGGAAGGCTTCCAGCAAGGTAACTCATACGGCGCACCCTATCGTTACAACGAGGAGACATGGACCGATGACATGGAATATGGTGCTGCCGAACTTTACAAGCTGACGCAGGACAAGAAGTACCTGAACGACGCAAAGCGATACGCCGTGAAGGCCAATACCATATCCTGGATGAACAAAGACTCAGCGGCACACTATCAGTACTACCCGTTCATCAACCTGGGGCATTTCGCCTTATATGATCTCGTTGACAAAAGTTTTCAGGACACGCTTGCAAGCTATTATAAGAACGGAATTGATTATACTTTTCAACGAAGTCGTAAGAATGCTTATGGGGTAGGCGTTCCTTTTATCTGGTGCTCGAATAATTTGCTGACCAGTCTGAACACGCAGATAATTCTGTACGAGAAGATGACCGGCGATAAATCCTTTCACGAGTTCCTGCTCAACCAGCGGGATTGGCTGTTCGGACGTAACCCATGGGGAACGACAATGTTCACGGGCATTCCTGTTAACGGTGACTATCCGGAAGACGTCCATACCAGTACCTGGGCGCTCACTAAAAAAGTCGTTCCCGGGGGGCTTGTGGATGGTCCCGTCTTCGCCTCAATCTACAACTCACTCAAGGGCATCACCCTCTTTAGCCCTGACGAGTATGAGCACTTGCAGAACAACTATGTGGTCTACCACGATGACATCGGTGATTACTCCACCAACGAACCCACGATGGATGGAACGGCAGGATCGATCATCATGGTCGCCTACTGGGCAGGTAGCGTAAAGTGATCAGAGAAGTATGCATTTGTTCACACAACATTAAATAAACAATGGCAGTCCTGGCATTGGATCTCGGCGGAACAAAAATCGCAGTGGCTGTTTTCTCTGCAGAAGGGGAGATCGAATTCCGCGATACCGTTTATCTGAACAACGAGACCGGCGGCGCTGTGGGCAGGCTGATCACAACACAGATTCAAAAGCTGACTCAAAGTTATCCGATCGATTCAATTGGCATTTCCGTGCCTGGTATCAGCCGTCACGAATCAGGTACGGTGTGGGCTCCGAATATTCCCGGATGGCAGGATTACCCGCTAATGGAAGAAATCAGACAAATAGCAGGGAACAGACATATAAGCATTGACAGTGATCGCGCGTGCAGCATTTATGGTGAACAATGGAAGGGTGCTGCTCAGCATTGTGCCGACGTTATATTTCTCGCGGCGGGCACCGGAATCGGCGCGGGCATAATCGCGAACGGAACCCTGATAAGAGGCGCCGACGATATCGCCGGAGCTATTGGATGGATGGCGTTGAACAAACCATACAACAACAAGTACAGGAACTGGGGCTGCTTCGAACATTATGCATCCGGTGAAGGGATTCCACGCCTCGCGGCTGAACTCCTGGCGATCCTGAACAGCCCATCAATACTGAGAGATGTTGAGCGTAATCAACTCGCTGCACGTCACGTGTTTGATGCGTATGAAGAAAATGACCATGTTGCGGTTAAAGTCATTGACGAATTCATCACCTATTGGGGGATGGCCTGCGCCAATCTCGTGAGCATTTTTAACCCGCGCAAAGTAGTGTTCGGCGGAGGTATATTCGGACCGGCAGCTCAATTCATCGTTCGGATAAAGCAAGAGGCGGCGAAATGGGCTCAGCCCATCAGCATTACAAAAGTTGACTTTGAAAAATCAGTCCTGGGTCCTGATGCCGCACTGTATGGTGCCGGATATCTTGCGTTGAAGAACACAAACCGGATATGAAAGACAAGAGCACCCACGCGTTCGTCTTTATATCCGCAT
>CBKWFZ010000717.1:0-2724 GCA_966673785.1 uncultured bacterium | reverse complement strand
AACAACAAAAAACCCCGCGTTGCGGCGGGGTCTGTATGATAATGCGTAAAGTCGTTTGTTTACGCCAGCTTGCTTACATGCTTGCTCAGCTTCGACTTCTGATTCGCAGCCTTTCTCTTGTGGATAACGCCTTTCTTGGCCAGTTTGTCGATCATCGACGCTACCTTATTGTAAAGCTCCTGTGCTTCTGACTTCACTGACGTACCCTTCAATCGCTTGATGAATGTACGGGTCGTCTTGTGCTGGTAACGGTTTCTAACACGCTTAAGCTCGTTTGCACGGATTCTTTTCTCTGCTGACTTATGATTTGCCATATCTGTCTTTAAAAATAAGGACTGCAAAGGTAGGGATAATTATCAAATTTCAAATTCCCAATTTTACAATTTTCCATCCCTGCGGTACCTCCGCCCCTTTCTCCCTCTGCGCTGCCGATATTTCCACTTCCCCTCGCTCAGAATGCCTGGTCTCTAAGGATTCCGGCTAACTGACTTGCAGCTTGCAGCTCGCAGCTGATTGCCCACCCAATTTATCACCCAAAACAATCAATTCTTCCTCTTCAACGCCACCACATTCTCCACATGCGTCGTATGCGGGAACATATCGACAGGCTGAATCGCCGTTATTGCATATTTCTGGTCCAGAATGGCCAGATCGCGCGCCTGCGTAGCAGGATTACAGCTCACATAGACAATAGTTTGTGGCTCCGCCTGAAGCAGCATTTTCGTCACATCCTCGTGCATTCCCGCCCGCGGCGGATCCGTAATCACGGTGTCCGGCCGGCCATGAACCCCTAAAAACGTGTCGTTCAGCAGATTTTTGATGTCGCCAGCGTAGAAGTCGGTATTGTTAATGCCATTAAGGGCCGAATTCCGTTTTGCGTCCTCGATGGCATCGGCAACGTACTCGAGCCCGACAACCCGCTTTGCATTTCCGGCAACGAAGTTGGCGATCGTGCCCGTCCCGGTATAAAGATCATAAACGAGTTCCCGGCCGGTGAGTGCCGCCATCCGCCAGGCCACCTTGTAAAGCTCAAACGCCTGGTCCGAATTGGTTTGATAGAAGGACTTCGGTCCCACTCGGAAAAACAGCATCCCGCTGCCATCGGGTTTCGGCATCTGCTCTGTTATCCACGGGTTGCCTTTCCAGCATTGAATGTCCAGGTCGGCAAACGTATCGTTCCGCTTCCCGTTGATCACGTACATAAATGACGTAATACGGGGGAAGTCGCGTTCAAGGCGAGTGAGTATCTTGTCAATCCACGGCATCTCATCGTAGGTCACCTGCAGGATTACCATGACCTCCCCGGTGTTCGCCGTGCGAATGGTGAGCGTACGCAGAAAGCCAACCTGCTTGCGCAAATCGAAAAAGGGGATTTGCTCCTTCAACGCCTCGTCGCGGGCCGCAAGACGGATCATGTTCGACGGATCAGGCTGAAGATGACATTCCCTGACATCGAAAACCAGGTCGTATTTACGCGGAATGTGGTAGCCGAGTGCAGGTTCCCCTTCACCGGGACGCTGCGGATCGTGCATTTCGTCACGAGTCAGCCACCGCTGCGCTGAAAAAGTGTAATCCAACTTATTCCGGTAAAAACGTGTCTTACCGGATGGAATAATGGGCGAGATATAAGGCAGTTGCAATCCGCCGAGACGCTCCAGGTTATCAACAACCTGCTTTTGCTTATAGGTAAGCTGCGTTTCGTAATTGATATGCTGCCATGAACATCCGCCGCAAATTCCGAAATGGACACAGAATGGCTGTGTGCGGTTTGAGGAATACGACAATACGTTCGTGACCCGGCCCTCCAGATAGCTGCTTTTGATCTTATTAACCTGAGCCTCGACTATGTCACCCGGAGCACCTCCTTCGAGAAAGATGACCTTGCCATCCACGCGGGATACGCATTTTCCCTCCGCCGCCATCGTCTCCACCAGCAGATTGCTGATAATATCGCCTTTTCGCATAGGCGCGCAAAATACGCCAAAGAACCGTTTTGCGGCCGATCCATATTACTTATCTTTAAAATTCGGGTTGACGCTATGAAAAGGATTTTACTGGTATTCATGTGTTTGCTGGCCGCTCCTTCTATGGCCAGTCACATTGTGGGAGGTGAATTTGAATGGGTATTCCAGGGGGTGAACAACGCAAATGGTTATCACCGTTACACCCTTAGCCTCATCCTCTATTTTGATCAGCGAAATGGTAGTCCGGGAGCGCTCGACCAAATCGTCGAAGTCAGGGTGTTCAGAAAACGCGATAACGCAATCATGATCAACCGCCTGACGATGACGCTGATGCAAAACACCCGCGTTCAGTACAAACGACCCCAGTGCGCGACTCAAAATGGATCCCTGGTTACGGACCGCCTGTTTTACACCTACACCTTTAACGGCGTGCAGGCTGAGATCCAGCTTGACCCCAATCTTTATGACGATCCCGAAGGCTACTATATCTCCTGGGAGCGCTGCTGCAGAAATTACAATATCACAAACATTTACAGTGAACCCCCGGATGGCCTTGGCGGACGTTACGCGGGCCAGACGTTCTATATGGAGTTCCCGGCACTGAAGCGCAATGGTCAACCGTTCTTCAATTCGGCGCCGCGCCTTTTCCGTCCCTTGAGCGATTACGCTTGCCCGGGCCGTCTTTACACCGTTGACTTCGGCGGTGTCGATCCAGATGGCGATTCGCTGGTGTATAGCATGGTTATCCCGCTTAATACAA
>CBKWFZ010000716.1:0-2724 GCA_966673785.1 uncultured bacterium | reverse complement strand
TTTGTGCTGTGACCGACACCCGTATAGTAGCCGGACATCTCTGCCTTTCCCTGAAGCCATAACGGTTTGGATGCCTCCGGGTCAGGCGGGAGCGTCCGCGGACTACAGGCCGCGAATGCGAAAATCAGCACGGTAAAAAATCGATTCACACAGCAATTGTTAGGTCTCAGGGGCTTCTTTGCTACAAACGTGCCAGTTTTGCCACTACCAGATTTTAAAGTTATCCCGACTCGGTCATAAAAACAAAAGGGGGCCGTTCAGCCCCCGTTTTGTCATGTAATTTTCTGATTAATCCCCGCCGCCTTTTGACTGGATTTCATATGATGTCGCCACGGCAGAGTAATATTCACGGTTGATCCGGGCGATGTTTGTAAGACTGATGCCTTTGGGGCACTCTGCTTCGCACGCACCGGTGTTCGTGCAGGATCCAAAACCCTCGGCATCCATCTGCGCCACCATGCGCTCGACACGTTCCTTGCGCTCCGGCTTGCCCTGTGGCAAGAGCGCCAGCTGGCTCACTTTCGCGCTTACAAAAAGCATCGCCGAAGCATTCTTGCACGCGGCGACGCATGCGCCACATCCGATACAGGTCGCCGCGTCGAACGCCTCGTCGGCTATCTTTTTCGGGATCGGAATCTCGTTTCCATCGGGTACCCCGCCCGTATTTACAGAGACATAACCACCGGCCTGTTGGATTCTGTCGAATGCGGTTCTGTCGACAACGAGATCCTTGATCACAGGGAACGCTGACGCACGCCATGGCTCGACGGTAATGGTTTCGCCATCCTTAAAAGAGCGCATATGGAGCTGACACGTAGTTGTTTGCAACGGGCCATGGGGCCTGCCGTTAATGTACAAGCTACATGCTCCACAGATGCCCTCTCTGCAGTCATGGTCAAACGCAACCGGCTCCTGCCCTTTCTTGATCAGGTCGATGTTCAGGACGTCGAACATTTCAAGAAAAGACATGTCTGACGACACCTCATCCATTACATATGTTTGAAACGCTCCCTTTGTCGCTGCGTTTTTCTGTCTCCAGACCTTTAATGTAATCTTCATATCGAAATTAAACGTTAGTCTATTTATAACTTCTTTGCGTGAGCTTCACATTCTCGAACCGCAATTCCTCCTTATGCAAGGTCGCTGCCTGGCCGGGTCCTTTGTACTCCCATGCCGCGACATAGGCGAATTCGTCGTCCTTTCGCTTTGCTTCTCCGTCTGGAGTTTGCGACTCTTCCCTGAAGTGTCCGCCACACGACTCGGATCTGTGAAGCGCATCGTCGACCATGAGTTCACCCAGCTCCATAAAGTCAGCCACACGCATTGCCTTCTCGAGTTCCTGATTAAGCTCACCTGCACCACCGCAGACATTAACGTTTTTCCAGTAATCATCGCGCAGATCGCGAATCTTCGCTTTCGCCTCCCTGAGGCCCTGCTCGTTTCTCGACATACCGCAGTAGTCCCACATGATCAATCCGAGTTCGCGATGAAACTCGTCAACCGTTTTCTTTCCTTTTATCGACAACAGATTATTGATCTGTGAGCTAACGCCATCCATTGCTTCTTTAAATTCCGGACGATCAACGCTGACTTTGTCATAAGGTAACCCGGCCAGGTAATCGCCGATGGTGTAGGGTATGACAAAGTAACCGTCGGCGAGACCTTGCATCAACGCGCTGGCGCCGAGCCGGTTCGCGCCGTGGTCAGAGAAGTTCGCTTCGCCCAGTGCATACAGACCCGGCACAGTGGTCATGAGGTTGTAGTCGACCCAAAGTCCGCCCATGGTATAGTGCACGGCGGGATAAATCTGCATCGGTACCTCGTACGGGTTGTCACCTGTGATCTGCTTATACATGTCAAACAGGTTACCGTATTTGGCTTGTACCACATTTACGCCATCGCGTTTGATCGCGTCCGAAAAATCCAGGAACACGGCAAGCCCCGAACCAACTCCGCGTCCTTCATCGCACATATACTTCGCATTGCGGGAAGCGACGTCACGCGGTACAAGGTTTCCGAATGAAGGATACTTGCGTTCGAGAAAGTAATCGCGTTCCGACTCGGGAATTTTCGCGGCATCGGCTGCTTTCAAACCGGGCTTTGCAGTTTTTGGTACCCACACCCTGCCGTCGTTGCGCAGCGACTCGGACATGAGCGTTAGTTTTGACTGATGTGTTCCCGAGACGGGTATACACGTCGGGTGAATCTGTGTAAAGCAGGGATTGCCGAAAAGCGCACCCTTTCTATGCGCACGCCACGCGGCCGTCGCGTTCGAGCCTTTGGCATTCGTCGAAAGGAAGAATACGTTACCATATCCGCCGGTGCAGAGCAACACAGCGTGCGCGCTATGCGCTTCGAGCTTTCCGGTAACAAGATCGCGGGTAATGATCCCCCGTGCCTTGCCATCGACAAGGACGACATCCAGCAACTCCGTACGGTTATACATCTTCACCTTGCCATTGGCGATCTGCCGGTTCAATGCGCTGTAGGCGCCAAGCAGTAACTGTTGTCCAGTTTGTCCGCGCGCATAGAATGTTCTTGACACCTGGGCTCCGCCGAATGAACGGTTCGCCAGTGTTCCGCCGTACTCGCGGGCAAATGGTACGCCCTGCGCGACGCACTGGTCGATGATATTCACACTCACTTCCGCGAGCCTGTAAACATTTCCTTCACGGGCGCGGTAGTCGCCACATTTTATCGTATCATAAAACAGGCGGTAAACGC
>CBKWFZ010000715.1:0-2729 GCA_966673785.1 uncultured bacterium | reverse complement strand
CGATCTGCTTAAGGTTGATTTATCCGGTTATCGTTTTACAAAAGTATTTGCTTTTAACGTCAGCGGTTTCCTCAAGAACGAAAGCATGTTCCGGGTACTTAGGCCACATCTTACCAAAGACGGCTATGTAGGCATTTTCTTTCAGAATCCTCCGGGCTCTCCGGGACGAAAGCTCGAATCCATGATTCAGCAGTTAAAGAGGCAGGCGGAGAAGGCACATTTTGAAATAGTAAACGAGTTTCGGATGTCGTCAAGTCCGGCTACACCGACGGGCGGAGTGATCTTCCGTCCTGCGGTTATTTCTTCGCCGAAGTAAGTGTGAAACCTTTGAAGCTGAAGCCCTCTTCCTCCGCCTTGATGCGGATTACGTTGCGGCCATTTGAAAGAACAATTTCTCCCGCATTCACGGGTTGAAACTGGTTCCTTGTCTTTGATACTGGTAGCCGTAGCGTTGCGTCAGAATTATTGTTAACCGATACGCTTATCGATCCTTTCCCCGTCGTCGAGACAAGTACACCAAGCTTATACCTGCCCGCGGCAGCGGCCGTGACTGTGTATTGCCACCATTCGCCGGCCTCGATATGGTTAATGTAGTAGGTATCGGCGGAGGTGGAAGCAACTTCGATGTCAACGCCGTCATTGCGGTAGACCCTTCCGCGGTTTCCTCCCCTCGGACCGTTCGAAACCCAATAGTTTGCCGAGTCGGCGTCATAGTAAGCGATTCCGTTACGGCCCATGTCATAGTCCACAGCAGCGATGGTCGTCGTCCCGCTTTTAATTACGTGCATCTTAAATGGAATCGACTCGCGGCTGCGGGATTGACGCATCATTGCATCGACGACGTCGCGATGATAGATGTTGTTTTCAAGTTTCAGCGCTTCGGCCAACGTAAACAATCCTTTTTCGGCTTCGGTCACGTTCGGTCTTTTCGCTTTGCCCTGCCAGTATTCCAGAATTTCGGCGTACTCCTTGTTCATGGGGACTTCCAGCGGATTATTGCTGCCCAGCTTCTTAAGCGGCCACCACGCCCATCCGATGTTGTGTCGGTCAAGCAGGGCAATTGCGCTGGTAAACCAGACATTGGAATTTTCACCGGTTTCGCCCAGCCATACCGGTACGTTGTACTTCTTCCGTGCTTCGAGAATATGACGGATAGATTCGTCGTCATTGTAGTTCCAGTATTTGTGAAAGCTTAGAACCATGTTGTCGTCCCACGGGGGCAACATGCCGTTATAGTTGTTACCCCATCCGTTACCTTCGATGATAATCATGTGCTTCCGGTCCACTTCGCGAATGGCTGTGGTAATTTCTATAAGAAGCTTCCTCAGCGGTTCGTTTTTCTTTTCTTTTTGACCGTTTTTATCATTCTCATAGTCCTCAAAACCCCAGTTTGGTTCATTCAGAATGTCATAGCCGCCGATCCATGGTTCATCTGCGTATCGTTCGGCAAGTTTACGCCATAGTGCCACCGTTTTTTTTCGGTTCGCTTCGCTATCCCAAAGTGATGGTTTCCCGGGGTCGCGGTCCGAGATGTTTGAATCTGTTCCCTGGCCTCCCGGCGCGGCGTGAAGATCAAGTATGAGGTACATTCCGTTTTTCTGACACCACGAAAGCAAACTGTCTGTGATGGCGAATCCGGTTTCCAGCCAGGTATTTTCAGTCCCTTTTTCCAACTCGATTGGCAGGGTGTACAAATTGTAATGCATGGGCAGGCGGACAGAGTTGAAGCCCCAGGCACGGAGTGAATCTATGTCAATCCTGCGGGTGTGGTTTGCCAGCCAAAGCTTGTAAAATGCAGCCGTTTTTTCAGGACCTACGAGTTCCCGGATCCGCGCGCGAATGCGGTGCTGCTGACCTTCACCCGGAACACGCAGCATGTAGCCCTCCTGCAGCATCCATCCACCCAGGCCCATGCCCCGAAGTAGTACGTTTTCACCGTTTTCATTTACTATCTGCTGATCTTTCGCTTTTAGAAATCCCTGTCCCGGCGAGGCGATTATTACTGTAAAAACAATAGCGAGGGCGGAAAGAAATCGGCGTATGCGTTTCATTTGCGTAATTTTTTGAAGAAACCGGATACGGTAAATATAGATTTCATCGGCCAGACGGAAGTCCATGGCAGTTAAGACTTTTGTCGGCAGCCATTCCTGCGTGTTATGCCATATTAAGACCAGGGCGCGGCTGTGTAATTGTTCATCTTTGGCTGATATCCTACATGCATGCCGTGAACCGGGCACCTGTTTCATTATTTTGGTTACAAAAGTAAATCTTTGGTATTCAGAGCAAATGAATAATTTTTTATGAAACAACTACTCATATTCTTGCTGTCGGTTTCCTTTGTCGGGCAGGCTTCAGCCCAGTTGGTCCAGATTCACGTCGGAGCAACTACCGGTGGTAATGCCACTTTTGTTCTTGATAAAGGAATTTCTGAAGATCCGCGCTACAATTCCACGTACACGTTTAAGCCCGCACCGATCGGTTTCAATTTTGGCGTTGATTTCGGAAAGAAATTCGGATTGAGCCTCGAAGGTATTAAATCCAGGCAAGGACAAATTTTTGAGATCATCGATATCGCCCAAAAGGTGAAAGGTGAACGCCGGATTGACCTCGATTATTTCCATGTGCCCTTTCTGCTTCGTTTTATGAGCGGCGGCACGAAAGGCACTCGCGCGAACTTCAACATCGGTCCCCAGATGAGTTTTCTCACCGACGCGCGTGAATATGTAACG
>CBKWFZ010000714.1:0-2734 GCA_966673785.1 uncultured bacterium | reverse complement strand
CAGCACAAAATCCTCATGAACAACAATCTCCTTTGAATATCCTCCGTAGGTTGGGGTGACACCGTCACGCTCATAGCTATTGTAAGTTCCCACTGCACCTTTTTTGCAGTATTGTTCCATGCCATGACGGCAGTTTTCACACTCCCTGCACGAATCCACGAGACATCCGACCGCTGCAAGGTCTCCGGTCCTGAATTTTGACACTTTGTCCCCAACCGACTTCACCCTTCCGACGATTTCGTGACCGGGAACCATCGGAAAGATGGAGCCACCCCATTCGTTTCTCACCTGATGGATATCGGAGTGGCAGACTCCGCAATAAAGTATTTCAAAATGAACGTCACGCGGACCCGGTTCACGACGCGTGATCTGAAAAGGTGCGAGCGGTACGGTTGGACTTTCCGCCGCGTAACTTTTTATCAATTTCATAGTGTGTTTTTTTGTTCGTCCTTGTGCTTGCGACGCGCGCCGGACTCATTGAGATTTACCAGCTCCTTCATGCGTTGTTGTCGTTTACGCATCAGGTCGATGATATCAAAAACAATCGCGCAAAATGTTACCCATATCAGTCCGCCGATAAATCCGGCCAGCACGTCCGAAGGAAAATGCACGCCGAGATAGATACGACTTATTCCAATCAACAGGATCAGAACCGCGAGCAGGCTGACCAAGGCCGCTTTAAGGAAGTAATTCATTTTATACCGGGCGGTCAGGAATATTAGAAAGCCGTAGAAGCCCATAGCGCTCATCGCGTGACCACTGGGATAACTAAGTGTGTACACGGTTACCAGGTGTTCGATTGTCGGCCGTGAGCGATTGATCACCTCCTTCAACGCCATGTTCGAAAGCGTCGCCAACAGCAACACGGCAACAGTCTGCAGAATAAACTTCCAGTTTCGCTGACGCACAACGAATAGCAGTACCAGAAAAGCGATGACGACAACGTAACCCATACTGTCGCCGACCTCGGTCACGAACGTAAGAAACCGTGTAAGGCTGTCGCTACGCCATGATAAGAGCTCCTCAGTTACACGTTGGTCAAATGCTCCCAGATTGTTATCGGCAAGTTCTTCCGTAAGATCGACGAACCCGTTCATCGCAAGTACGAAAACAACCAGTGCAATTACGATGGTAAGATAATACGGCAAATCTTCAGCCCTGTAGTGCAGGAACTCGCGAAAAAAACGCCTGATGTAGGCAATGATTCTGTTTACAAACGCTTCCATAAAAATACAGCCGATACCTGCCCTTCCTGACTGAAAACAGGATGCCACCTGCCAACCGTGCGGGTAACGCCTGTCATCGGCACAAGCTGTGGAAATAAAAAGTCCCCGGTGAAGCAATCAACCAATGCGGGATCAGAGACCGGACTTGCTTTGATCATTGAATATGTCCGTACTCCATCCTCTGAATTCATAGTACTTTCGCTTCGGCTCCCCTGTCCACCCGTTGATTCCTTTTTTCCTGGGAAGGTAATAACCGTGAATATAAAGAATCGGAAGTAATGAAAGGGCAATGAGCGTCATGGCGATGCCCCGTCCGGCAAACGCGGAAACGCTGCAAACGATTAACATGATGAGCATGTATTTCCCGATTCGTCTCCAGGCCGGCGTTCTTTCTTCGAAGTGACCCATCGCCATGTTTCCCACGGCGAATATCACGCTGACGATGGCTACCTCGAACCATAATGAATCTGTGGACCACATATGAAGTCAGATTTATAAAAATACACTACCGAATTTCCAGGGGGGCTGTGACAGTCACCGGACTATTCCGAGAGGTTGGCGAGCATTTGTCTCGCCTGTTCGTTACCCAGGGAAAGCGCGGTTCGAAAATCGTTTTCCGCTCTGGACGTCTTTCCCATCTTCATCATTGCCTTGCCTCGTTCAAGATATGCAAGCGCGTTCTTCCTGTCAAACTTGATCGCTTCATCAAACGCTTTAACGGCATCACCGTCATGGCTACCCCTGGAGTACACCATTCCTGAAAGCGTAAGCAGAAACGAATGGTTAGACTTATCCGCATCTGCGCGACTGTGCCGTAGCGCCTTCAAAACGCCTGTCTCAATAGGTTTCCATTCATCGCGCTTCATATGCACCGAAAACTTCTTCACCCAGCCTTCGGTAAAGACCGGCGTGTCTTCGATAATTTTGTCGATATAGGTCATCGCGACAGTCGTGTCACCGGTGAAAAAGACCGAGTCGATCAACCGGGATGCGTCGGAGAACACTATCAATTGACTGTTGTATGAATAAGAAAAATCGGCATAGGCCTTAAGCCTTTCGTTGCATTTCAGATATGCCATTCCCCGATAACCGGTAATTTCCCGGTTCGTGCTATCGAGTTCGAGGTATTTATTATAATCATCAATCGCCTTCCTGAATTCATTGATGTAATAATAAGAGACGCCACGTATGCGGTGAATGACGTATGACTCAGGTTGTAGTCTGAGCACATCCGTAAGATCGCGAATGGATTGATTCCAATCCTTCAGTTCCTGCGCATATATCCCACGTTTTTTATGCGCGTCGGCGATATCGTTATCGAGGAAAAGCGCTTTGTTGTAATACGACAAGGCTTCCGGGTGTTTCCCTTTATGTTCATGCGCCACCGCCATAAGGTACATAGCCAGTGGCTCCTTTCTCGGATCCCCGGTCTTTTCAATCGCTGCAATTGCTTGATCGAATTCGTCGGTAAGAATATGACAATATGCCTCTTTCAGCTTAAGTGCATC
>CBKWFZ010000713.1:0-2745 GCA_966673785.1 uncultured bacterium | reverse complement strand
ATTAACATCTTAACAAAATGAGCGATCAGAAAATCAGTATCAGTAACGGAAAGTTAAACGTTCCGGATAATCCGACAATTCCTTTTATTGAAGGTGATGGAACCGGAATCGACATTTGGCCGGCTTCGAAGCTTGTCTTCGACAAGGCGGTAGAGAAGGCGTATAACGGCAAGAAAAAGATCAACTGGAAAGAAGTTCTTGCGGGCGAGAAGGCCTTCAACAAAACCGGAAACTGGCTTCCTGAAGAAACGCTCTCGGTATTCAAGGATTATCTTGTTGGGATTAAGGGACCATTGACCACACCGGTCGGCGGAGGTATCCGTTCATTGAATGTGGCCCTTCGGCAGGAGCTCGACCTGTATGCTTGCGTACGACCGGTACGTTGGTTTAAAGGCGTGCCTTCACCCGTGAAAGAGCCTCACAAAACCGACATGGTGATCTTCCGTGAAAATACCGAGGACATCTACGCCGGTATTGAATTCCAGGAAGGCACCGAGGAGAACAAGAAGTTCCTCGCATTGTTCCAGGAAAATTATCCGAAACTGTTTAAGAAGATCCGTTTCCCGCAGACGTCGGGCATTGGAATAAAACCCGTATCGAAAGAAGGAACGGAACGCCTCGTCCGCTCTGCGATCAATTTCGCACTTCAGCATAAGAAGCCGAATGTTACACTTGTGCACAAGGGTAACATCATGAAATTTACCGAAGGCGGTTTCAGGGACTGGGGTTATGCACTTGCGAAAAGCGAGTTTGGAGCAAAGGATCTTGACGGCGGCCCATGGCAGGTTATTGAAAAAGACGGTCACAAGCTGATCATCAAGGATTCTATTGCCGATGCTTTCCTTCAGCAGATCCTGTTGAGACCTGACGAATATTCCGTTGTAGCCACGCTGAACCTTAACGGTGATTATATTTCGGATGCGCTCGCCGCTATTGTTGGTGGAATTGGTATAGCTCCGGGTGGTAATGTTAACTACGTTACGGGCCACGCAATTTTTGAAGCGACACACGGTACCGCTCCAAAATACGCCGGTCAGGACAAAGTCAATCCCGGATCGGTAATCTTGTCGGGTGTGATGATGCTTGAGTACATGGGCTGGCAGGAAGCCGCGGATCTGATCATCAAAGGGCTTGAAGGAGCTATTTCATCAAAGCGGGTAACCTATGACTTCGAGCGCCTCATGGACGGCGCAACGCTGCTGAAATGCTCTGAATTTGCAGCTGAGATAGTGAAGAACATGTAGCACATCGGTTTTGCGATATATAAAAAAAGGAGACTGCTTTAAGTAGTCTCCTTTTTGTTGAAGCTCAGCATTTCGATGGCGGTTATCGCGGCTTCTTCACCTTTGTTTCCGAATTTTCCACCGGCGCGATCGAGGGCCTGTTGTTTGTTCAGCGTTGTGAGTACTCCAAAAATCACCGGCTTTCTTGTTTTGATGCCGGCTTCCGTAATACCATAAGCGACGGCCTGGCAGATGTAATCAAAGTGCGGGGTTTCGCCCTGAATTACGCAGCCCAGACAAATCACGGCATCGATATCTTTTTTCTCCGCCATCCACAGGCCTCCAAGGGAAAGTTCAAAGGTTCCGGGGACGTTGCGGCGAACGATATTGCTTTTCGGAACGCCGTGTTCAAGAAGAGTGGATACCGCCCCTTCGTATAGGGAATCCGTTATTTCACTGTTCCACCGGGCAACGACGATGGCGAATTTTTTCTTACGCAGTTTAGCTTTCGGGGCTTCGGCGGTACGTGCTGTGAGCGGTCCGGCCATAACATATTGCGATTAGAGTAGGGGCCTCAGGAGGTTGGTTCGAGACGGGCTTTGAATTTCCGCGCCTTTTGGAACTCCGACGAATCCCAATATTGATTGATGATCTTGTCGTATGTTTCGCGGGCTTTGTCAAGCTGGTTAAGCTTTTCGTAGGCCAGCGCCTCTTTCATGAGATACTGAGGCGAGAAGAATTTATTGGGCTTGTAATTCGCAGCCTTGTTGTAAAACGATGCTGCCTGCTCATAATTCTGTTCTTCCATGTATGTGTCGCCGATCAGACTGTAAGCGCGCGCCTGAACAAGCAGATCCTTCGACTTAAAATCCTCCAGGTAAAGACGGGCAGGCTCGAATTTTCCCTGCTTGAGATAAATAGCTCCGGCGTAATAATTTGCCAGGTTAGCCGCCTCGGTTATGCCGTATTCTTCAATGATGTCGAGGAAACCGAGATTGTTGGCATCTCCGTTAAGGGCCTGATCGAGACTGTCCGCTTCAAAATAGTAGACGGCCTGAAACATTTCCTGCTGTGCTTCCTGATTCTGGTTGTCTTTGTAATACTGGAAACCGAAAAAACCGGCCACCACGAGGGCCACACCTAAAGCAATACCCGCGACGAGTTTGGAGTGTTTTTCAAACCAGTCTTCTGCTCCAACCAATTTTTCCTTCAATGCATCCGGATTCTCGAGGATTTCGTTCCTGTGTGTTTCTTTTTTGCCCATGATTATAAATAATAGCCCCTAAGGGTCACTTAGGGGCGCAAAACTACGAATTAACTCTTTCTGAACAAAGGTGTCGGTTTAATCCATGATAAAAGGGTAATCCGACTGTACATATACGTCGGTCAGTGCCTCCGAAGGATCCGGGAAATTTGACTCCTCGGCAAACTTCACCGATTCCTCGACCGTCTTCAGGATCTTCGCGTCAATTTCTTCCAGCTCCTTTTCAGTGGCGAATTTCTTGTCAAGAATCTTCTTCTT
>CBKWFZ010000712.1:0-2750 GCA_966673785.1 uncultured bacterium | reverse complement strand
CGTGAAGACCGCCCCGGATTCCGGTATAGTCATATTTTTTCGCAAACAATTTCGAACTGCTCACTCGAGGTTACGCTGCTTTCGATCGACCCGGGCGCAAAAAGTGTTCCTACAACGACCGACGGATTCGAAATGAAATACGTTCTCTCGGGAGAGTGCGACTATATGGTAGACAATGAGGTGATCTCGCTGCGTGAAGGTGACACCTTGTATTTCAACGCGTCAACGCCGCATGTACCGGTGAACAGAACATCAAACCGCGTGACGATGCTCGTCATTTATTTCCTCCAGGCGAAAAGTTGAGCTATAGCTGACTAATCGTTTCTTCCGCAATCGCGAAGCTTAATGTCATACCGGCGCCACCCAGACCGGTTACCACCGAGACTCCTCGTTCAGGTATGACCCGAAGACACGTATCGCCTTCAACTTTCGGGTATATTCCATTCCAGCGTTCTGTGACCTGAAGGCGCGAAAATTGCGTGAACGAACGCAGGTAGTGAAGTACAAGGTCGTTCAGCGCCTCGGAATCAAAAGGCTCGAATGTTCGTCCGTAATGGTGTGTATCGCCAATGATCAGCTCACCATAGTTATTCTGGCTAAGCAGAACATGAATACCATTGGCCGCGTAACGAACATCTTCCCGGTCGTATCGTTCGACAACCCGCTGAAGCGACGCGCATTGTGAGAACGCTTTATAATGCGTTAACGTCAATCCGGCACAAAGAGTGGGACCGAGAGAAACCGGTTGCTCCGTTACCGCTTTCATCATTTGCAATTTGCATTTGGTAACCTTCTCATTGAATACGCCCGGATAAAGTGTTTCAAAGTCGGCGCCGTTACAAATAATGACTTTGCCGGCAACCCACGTTTCGGAAGGGGTAATCACACGTGGATGATCAATAGCGGTGACAACGGATCCGTATCGCGTTATCAGCTTCCATTCCTGTTGTAGCCATTCCGATATACGTCGCAATGCCTCCCGTGGATTTACCGTGAGCTCGGCAGTGCTGTGGAGAGCGCCCTTCAGCCCTTCCTTTTTTACCACAGGTGAATACGAGGTGACCTTTTCCGGTGAAATGAGCGAACAGTCATAGCCGGAGTCACCGAAGCGTGAGACGAACTCATCCAGAACGGCAAGCTCATCGTCATGATACGCGAGGTGAAGGGAACCGTTTTTGTTCAGCCAGATGCCGGCCTCGCGCGCAACTTCAAGCCAATGCTCACGTGAACGCAAGGCACGATCGAGATTTACACCAGGCTCCTGCCCTATCGGCCAGATAAGTCCGAAGTTTCGGATCGATGCTCCGACGGGAAACTGCTCGCGCTCGAAAAGAACAACCGTGAAGCCCCGACGCAATGCCATATAAGCGTGTGCAAGCCCGACGATACCGCTGCCGACAATGGCGATATCGGCTGATCTCTGAATCATGATGTGATGATGAATGTGAAGGCAATCTTAAGACTTAACCAAAATCTTAACTATTAACTCATTTTAAATCTTTGTTAAGCTTGCCGGCGCCGATGTTACTTGCATGAGAGCTCATCGAAATCTCATGTGGACCAATTACCATACACATAGCCACTTTTGTGACGGAAGCGCAGGTCTGCATACGATCGTATCTGCGGCACAGAAGCTTTCAATGCCAGCGATAGGGCTTTCATCGCACGCCCCGCTTCCCTTCCGGAAACGCTGGAGCATGAAGGCGGAAAACCTTCCACGGTACCTGGGCGAAATAAAGACGCTTAAACGGCAACGCGCCGGCATCCAGGTGTATTCAGGACTCGAGGTGGACTATATTCCATCACGGATCTCACCATCCGACTTCGCTCAACTCCTGGACTATACGATCGGTTCTATACACTTTGTCGACAGAATGCCGGACGGCACGCCGTGGGAAATTGACAGCACACTTAACATTTTCCGGTCTGGTCTGTCTGCAGTATTCCGTGACAACGTCAGGGCTGCTGTATCCCGCTACCTTGAGCTTACCAGGGAAATGGTTATTAATGGCAGGCCGGACATCGTAGGTCATCTTGACAAAATCAAAATCCATAACCGGCACTACCCATTCTTCCGTGAGGATGAAGATTGGTACCGTGAAGAGATAAACAAAACCCTCGACGTCATCAGGCTGGCGGGGACCATCGTCGAGATAAATACGCGCGGCCTGTATCAGGGAAAGGCCGATGACGTTTATCCCAGCCGCTGGATCTTGAAACTCATTTCCGAAAAAGGCATTCCGGTCACCCTGAACAGCGATGCCCACCGCACTTCCGAGCTTGTCAACAGTTTTTCTTCAACGATCCCGACGCTGATGGAATGCGAAATTCAAACACTCATGGTTCTATATGATGGAAGCTGGAAACCCCTACCTTACAACAATAGCGGACTCGTCTGGCCGGGAGCATCCGCTTACGCGGTGGCTTAGAACAAGCAATCCCATCTGGCTCACACTTTACACGGCAATGGCCGCGTTTCTATTATACACGTGTGTGTATGCTTTCAGGAAAGCGTTCCCCGCCGCAACTTTCGAAGGACAAACGTATCTGGGAATGAGTTTCAAGGTATGGCTCGTCCTGGCGCAGGCTGCCGGTTATGGTATGTCGAAATTTGCTGGCATTAAAGTAATCTCAGAACTTAAGAATCAGGGAAGGCGAAAAGCGATCCTCATTCTTGTGGGCATCGCCGGCATCAGCTGGCTCTTTTTCGCGATGGTTCCTGCGCCCCTTAATATCTTTTTTCTCGTGAC
>CBKWFZ010000711.1:0-2754 GCA_966673785.1 uncultured bacterium | reverse complement strand
GGAAAAAATGACGAAAGCCAACCTCAGGTTTGTCGTCTCTGTTGCAAAGCAATATCAAAACCGCGGCCTTCCCTTAATCGACCTGATTAATGAAGGCAACGTGGGCCTTATCAAGGCGGGGCTGCGATTTGATGAGACGAGAGGTTTCAAGTTCATCTCGTATGCCGTATGGTGGATACGGCAATCGATCATTCATGCCATCGCTGACCAGTCGCGCGTGATACGCCTTCCGCTGAACAAAGTAGTTGTGCTTACCAAAATTTCGCGCGCCTATTCCGAACTCGAACAACAACTGGAACGCGAGCCGACTCCTGAAGAGCTTGGTCAATGCATCGGCATTACCGCCGAATCCGTTGCCGAGAATCTCCATGCTTCCCAAAGAACGATTTCTGCCGACGCTCCCGTTCACCATGAAGACAACATAAGTGTAATGGAAACCATTCGGGACCGAAATTCGATTGCACCGGATGGATCCTTAATGGATGGAGCGCTCAAGGAAGAAATCCGACGTGTCCTTGGAACGCTGACGCGCCGGGAAATGGAAATTATTGTCCTTTACTTCGGCCTCAACAATCAGCAGCCGCTGACACTGGACGAAATTGGTTTGAAATTCTCGCTTACAAGGGAGCGAGTCCGACAGATCAAGGAGAAAGCCACCCGCGAACTCCGAAAATCAAACCGCGCAGGGACATTGAGGAGTTTCCTCGGGTAGGCATAATTTCAATGCAAGCCCTTGTACTGAATCACCTTACTCCTACTCAAAAATCCACGCAGGGATTCCAACCCCGAGCAGCATGCCGTACAAGAGATCTGCCCAGATCACGCGCAGCGCGTTAAACACATATATCACAATAACAATCGGGAACGCTATAATCGCAAGCGGATTCAGCGATTTGACATGCACCTTCGCATCATCCCACAGGTTTTGCGCATCCTGCGACGAGGGTATTGCGTGCATACCAATAGATAGTCCGAGCCACATAAGGAAGTATGACAACGGATGATCTATATCAAAATAAGAAATAGGAAGATATGCCGGGAAACAGATCAGAAAGCACAGGATCGAATTAACAAAAAACGGTCCTGTCGAAATAAGAAACGACGAAGTGAAATCTTTCGTTCGTTCATGAACGACGTAACCCGACGGATCTTCGAACTGAAAGTACACCACCTCCAGTACCGCCACGCCACGGATTCTGCAGAAGATCATATGCGCGAACTCATGTACGATCACGCCGGGAAAAGTAGCAAGTGCTATTAGTTGTCCGGGAATAAAAAACATATCAGTCGGTGTTAGCTGGTATCGGAAATAATTTAAGGTAGTCTTCGCGGCTGATGGGATTCCCTGTCGCGAGCCGGTACTCGATCATACTCGCATAATAACGAAAGGCTGCCGTAGTGTCGTTTTTGAATCTCGCCTTCATGAGATATTCCCGTGAGAGGTTAGCCAACGAATCCTTTCGCTCCACAGCATACAGGCAGGAATAGGCCGACGCCACCTGCGCGTAGGCCGTTGCCGATGTATCATACAAAAGCATCTTCCGGGATGCGACTACAAAGGTTCTGAAATCTTTATTATCGGCGGCAACACCAATCTCGGCCTGCGTTACAAAGTAGTCGATATCAGATTCCGTTCCGAGTGCGGTACACATCCGAAACGATTCCAAAGCCTCCTGACTTTTATCCTGTCCCAATAAGCTTATTCCCCGGTAATACGCGGCGAGGCTTCTGAAGTCACGTATCTCAGGAACGTTCTCGGCAAGCTCAGACATGCTTTGGCTTGCAGCGTCCACGTCACCCGCGGCGACGACCTGGTCAATTTTTTTCGATAAATAATAGCCTTTGATAAACCGCATGTTCCAGAAGAACGAGACCAGGACCAGCATCAGTACTCCGGCAAAGAATGCCTTAACCCAACGTGGCAGGACTCTGGATGCGTGTTGACTGAGGCAGTTTCGGCAAATTGGGTACTCGCCCAGCTTCTCGTGCGGCATCTCGCCGTTGTCGTTCTGGCAGCGGAAGCAGATCGTCGGATCCAAAGCCTTGGTAACCGCCCTGTTTTTGAGCGACGACTCATCAGGAAATTTCTCTTTCAGGCATTTCTCACAGTAAATGAGGTCGTCGACAGCAACGGACTCGTTCATGGAGATTCTACCATGGCATGACGCACATTGGATGTATCGCATAACGGGTTTAGTTAGGTTGTCGCAAGATAAGAATCCCGGCCATTATAAACAACGTCACGGTTAACCTGTCTCTGTACCAGCTCCGTATATACTGCACAGGGATGAAAATTCCCTTTCGTATTCATCCTTCCGACCCGTCTTAGAGAACAAAACCGCCGCTTCGCTGAAATCGATTCCTACCAAATCTATTACCTTTGATTCACGCTGCACACACGTAAAAAACTAAAATCCTCTTCCATGGAACTATTGATTATCCTTTTACTGATTCTTTTGAATGGAATATTCTCCATGTCAGAGATTGCTCTCGTATCGTCGAAAAAGATAAGACTTGAATCAGCTGCAAAAGCGGGAAAGCGTGGTGCAGCGACGGCGCTCGCGCTCGCCGAGTCGCCAAACTATTTTCTGTCGACAGTGCAGATCGGAATCACGCTCATCGGCATACTGACCGGCATTTATAGCGGCGAAAACATCACCAACGACCTTGAAGAATACCTTGCGCAGTTCGAACCGATCCGGGAGATGGCCGATGGCCTCGCAGTAACGATCGTGCTTGTAGGCGTCACATTCG
>CBKWFZ010000710.1:0-2757 GCA_966673785.1 uncultured bacterium | reverse complement strand
GTGTCCACGTTGCTGCAGCATGCTAACGATCCGGAATTTTTGTTCCGGCGAAACACGCGCGTAAACACGGATATTTTCCACCTTCGAAAGAAAGGTGTCGTCGTCCATCGCAGCAAGCTCTTTACCTGTGACCACCAGATCGTCTTCGGCGAGAATTCCGATCCGTTGTGCAACTGTCCTCGCTGTCACGGGATGATCACCCGTTATCATCACGGTAACGATACCCGCCGTTTTGCACTGCGCTACAGCCTGAGCCACTTCCTCCCGCGGGGGATCGATCATGCCCACGAGACCGAGGAACGTCAACCCATTCTCATGTACGCGTGGATCGGGCTTATCGGGTACATCATCCCAGTACCGGTAAGCAAAGCCAAGAACACGCTGCCCACCGGAAGCCATTGCATTGATGCATCGTTCGCCATCAGCCGTGGTATCCGGCTCACAACGGTCAAGAATGATGTCCGGCGCGCCTTTGGTGAATGAGATAATGCGGTCTCCATGCCGGTGGAATGTGGTCATGAGTTTTCGCCCCGCATCAAAAGGAATCTCGCCAAGACGCTCGAGGCTTTTCGGATCGTGCCCGCTCTCGATCACAGTTTGCAGGAGGGCTATCTCGGTGGGATCTCCTTTGACGATACTTCCCTGTACTTCCGCGTCATTATTCGCGGCGAGTGCAGTCAACAGCAGGGACGAGATTTCATCGCGATTCGCAGCCCAGTCCCGCACGTTGAGTAGTTTATTCCCAACCAGCACCTGCTCGACCTTCATTTGATTTCTGGTTAGCGTTCCGGTCTTATCTGTGCAGATGAATGTTACGGAACCGAGGGTTTCAACTGCAGGCAGCTTGCGAATGAGTGAATTGGATTTCACCATTCTCCTCGCGCCGAGGGCAAGAGCGATCGTGATGACTGCTGGCAGCGCTTCCGGTATTGCGGCAACCGCCAGTGAAATACTCGTCATGACCATTCTGACTACCGGCTCGCCGCGCAGCCACCCGACGATGAAGAAAACGAAACAAAGGAACAGGATCACAACCGAAAGCATCCTCCCGAACGTTGCCATTCGTTGTTGAAGCGGGGTCTGTGCCTCGGTTCGTACAAGCATCTGCGCAATACGACCCAACTCGGTTTGCATTCCCGTCTCTACAATCAAACCGGTTCCCCGGCCGTAGGTCACGAACGTTCCCTTGAACGCCATATTCCGGCGGTCGCCAAGCGGAAGTTCGTCCTCTACCAGAGTGTCGGCAGTTTTTTCAATAGCATTCGATTCGCCCGTAAGAGCTGCTTCATCAATTTTCAGGTTGACAGATTCGATTACACGCAAGTCTGCAGGTATTGCGTCACCTGCCTCGAGCATCACCACATCACCCGGAACAAGGTCCGCCGCGGATATCCAAACCATTTTTCCGCCACGCTTAACCTTTGCCTGTCCAACGGCCAGATGTTTCAGCACCTGCATCGCTTTCTCTGCCCTGTATTCCTGAATGAAACCCACAACGGCATTGAGGATGACTATCGCGATGATGACGATCGTGTCGGTAGTGTCGCCCACAAGTGACGAGACCACAGCAGCACCTAACAGGATGAGGATCATTACATCTTTGAACTGAGAGACAAAAATGCTCGCGACGGAGCGCTTCTTTCCTTCCGGCAATTCGTTACGGCCGTAGCGCTCCAGCTTTTCGGCGGCCGCGAAGGATGGAAGTCCCGTCGGCGCCGAACCCGTGAGTTCAAAGACTTCTTCGATCGTCGCGCGATGCCAATTCATTCGCCTTGAATATTTCGACAACCGGGATCAGTAGTCCGGCTCGAATTAAGTTAGTCGAATCGATGGAAAAGACATCTGACCGCGATCAAACGTGGCGATGATATCGGTCATACGGCACCGACATATAAGGATGGTCTTTGGTTCCGACGAAAGTCGTTGTGATTTTTCGTCGGGACATGGAGGACATGCCTCACGCTATTTCCGGGAAACGGCGCAAGATGGCATAAAAAAAGCAGGGATCAGGAAACCGCTGACGGATGGTCATCGCGTAAGTGAAGTAGCCCATTCTGCAAATACAAGCCATGTATCGCTACCCGATACAAACAAACGGAGCGGTTGAGAAATGATGAACAGCAATCCGGCATAAAGCGTGACCGGATGCAAACGTCCTCTTGAACGATAGTCCCAGATCGCGAGTGAGACGACAAACAGATCGGTGATTCCGAATGCGAAAATGACACCGAGACCACCCACAACAGGCCATCGCGCAACAGCGGCGGTGATGAGATTGAGGGTCGCCAACAGCATCCATCGTTTATGGCTTTGCGTATTGTTTCGTTTTGCAAACGCCATGGCGATGAAAGCCGAGAAGAGCACCATGTCGAAAAGCGGAACCGCCAGGAACTGCAACGGCGGAACCGGAACACCGACAAAACCTGTTGGCCGGCTTGCGGCTTCAAGCGCGCTCATAGTTCCAACCACGACCATCAGAACGACAAGAATTCCACCTGCAATGCCGGCCTGTCGGTGCAGGCGGACGCGCCCGCGCGCGATCAACGATGTCTGAAGCACAAACATGAGCATCCACATCGAGAAGATTGCTCCATGTACGTAAAAGATCGGTTCAGCCGGCGAAGGATGTCCGGGAAATAGTGGCCGCAAAAAGAAGCTGCGCGCAAAACCGAGCAGAACAGATAATAACATGGCGAGAGCGACGCCAACATAGAATCTCCGTTCTGCCAGACTCCGGTCCCTAGAAATTATCGTTGT
>CBKWFZ010000709.1:0-2763 GCA_966673785.1 uncultured bacterium | reverse complement strand
GCTCAAAGCTAAGGATCACTGAACATTCACACTTCCGCAATCAGCCAGAATCCAGCAGCCAGTGGCCATTCTCTTACATGTTCCAATCTCCTTTCTTCCAACCTCCCTGACACGCCCCTAAGGGAATCCCCGATAGTAAGATATCGCCGGAAAAAGCTTGAAAACCGTCCCATTTTGAAAAAATCACCTCCGGCATTGGGATGAACTCAGACGCGATTGCCGCTGATTTTCAGTCAGGTACACAGAACAAACGTTAGAAATCAGGGTTTTCCCGCACCCTTATTTCTGCCCTGCGATTTGTATGTAAGGAAAACCGAAACAATAAACGAAATCGCGCTGTGAGAACGACTTTACAACCGACAAAAACGAACTTTTGGTACACGACCGGACCCGTTGGCAGTATGTTATGCCGGTCTTTTTTCATTGGCATACCTATTCTTCTGGCAGGCCTGGCTGTGACAGAATCCGCATACGGACAGACTACACGCACCTCGGTACGCTCCGGGAACTGGTCGAACAAGAACACCTGGAGCGGGAACACTGTTCCGGGCTCGAACGACAACGTGGTGATCGCTGCAGGCCATACTATTTCATTCAACGGGGCGCGGACAATGAAGAACCTTACGATAAACTCGGGCGCGACTGTCACCGACAACGGGCAGTCAACTACGATCACTGGTGACATTACAGTCAACGGTACGTACAAAGGCTCCGGCGACATCAGGCTGACAGGCAAGGGAGGCACCATAGCCGGAATAGGGACGATCACAAATACCGGTGATATCGTTATTGAAGGTGACAAGACGATATCCGCAGGAGCAAGGCTTTCAAAAACATCGGGCGATATCCAGATCAACGGTGGGTCTGCCGTAGAAAATAATGGAACGCTCACCGTCACCGGTAACATTACAGGCGGCACCCTTTGGTCACAGGCTGCGTGGGTTAATGCAGAAAATGCGGCGCTTACGCTGGGCGGGAACTTCGGTCTTACCGTCGCGCTGAATGCATCTGCTGCCGGAAATACGATAACGTATTCAGGATCGAATGTCTTGTTGCAAATTATCCGTACCCCGATTGATGGGCAGTACGCAAACCTTGCGTTTAACGGGACGTCTCTAAAGTATCTGCCTGCCGACGCGATATTGATCAGCGGAAATTTTGTCAATGATTGCCGCTACGTCATCCAGGGTTCCGGTTCGGTGACATTTAACGGAAACACTACTATTTCGGGCTCGGCAGACGCAGCATTCAATGACGTTAATGTAGCAGCTACGCTGATCGCCTCTCCAGGTACCCTCCTCGTTTCAGGTAACTTCACCAATGAAGGCACGTTCGTGCATGGCGGTGGAACCCTGCGGTTCAATGGTGACGGCACGGCTCAGATAAATGGCAATCCCCTGGTTTTTCATAACGTGACCGTCGACGCTTCCAAAACCGTTCGCAATAATACCGCCGTTGACCTTCGTGGCGTGCTGAATGTTTCGTCAGCGGCCACTTTCGAGGCGAATGGCAACGGTACGGGTACGCTTACGCTGCGTTCATTTTCGGAGTCGACGGAAAACGATGCTTCGATCGGACCGCTGCTTAGTGGCGCGCGCGTTACGGGTAACGTGAAGATTGAGCGCTATATGCGGAACGCCGCGCGCATTTACCGGTACTTGTCGTCACCGGTCAAAAACGCGACCCTTGCCGACTGGAACGACGACTTCCTTATTACCGGGCACATTCCCGGATTGAAATCAACAAAAATGTGCGGCTATAATATCAACGCGGCCAGCCCTTCAATTTACTATTATGACGAGACAGGTGCCGGGGACTGGAGTAACGGTTATATGCCTTTTCCGTCGTCTGGAGGCGCCGGTCTGGCGTCGGTTATTCAGACAGGACGGGGATATGCCGCTTTCATCCGGAATTGTACGGAGGTTGTGATCGATGTCACGGGTGAAATTAACCAGGGCGATGTTTCATTCGACTTTGTCCGTTACACCGAATCGAAATCAGACTATGATGGCTATAACCTGGTGGGTAATCCCTATCCTTCGGCCATTGACTGGGGTAATCGCTCGGCGTGGACCAGAAACAATATCGCGCTCGTTGCGGCAGTAACACGGAATCTACCGAACGGAAAGACGCAGTTCGAATATCGTGATTCGTCACCCGACGAGTTCGGCCGGTCCGTAACCAACGAGGTCATTGCGTCGGGACAGGGCTTTTGGGTGCGAGCACTTCGTTCCGGAGCATCCATGACCATAACAGAAAACGCTAAGACAACAGCGACAAGCAGTTTTTACCGTGACGGTGCGCAGTCAAGCGAGCTTGTAATCAGCGTGACAGACGGAACCGTTACAGATAAAGCCTTTACACGTTACAGGCCGTTTGCGGAAACCTCGCTGGACGAATTTGATGGTGTGAAACTGAAGAACCAGACGTTCGATGTATTTACCTACAGCACCGATGGCGCCGAACTTGCCATCAATTCAACGCCGGCATTCGGATGCAATGAACCCATAAAGGTTGGAATACGTAATCTCGCGGCTGGCACGTACACGCTTGCAATCGACGCGCTTGGAAAATACGGTCAGCTTCAATATGAATTACATGACGCATTCACCGGGGAGACCATCCCTATGGATCAGCTCGCTTACGAGTTCTCTGTTACTGGAAATCCCGCGTCGATGTCGTCATCAAGGTTCACACTTTATCCACGTGAGAAAGACGTTGAAGTTCCGGTAGAACTTGAATACACCCCGGTCGTTTGCGGCC
>CBKWFZ010000708.1:0-2770 GCA_966673785.1 uncultured bacterium | reverse complement strand
GAGTAGAGAAAGTTGATGCTGCGATTCTTTTTCTCTTCCGGCGTGAACGTCATCGGCTGCCAGATATCGATCCGGCCCCAGAGCATCGGATGGTCGAAGCCGGCGGGCATCACGCCGACTATCTCCACTGTTTTTCCGTCGAGCTGAATTTTTCGCCCGACGATGTTTGGGTCGCTGCCAAAACGGCGCGTCCAAAAGCGATCCGTCAGGACAATAACGTTATCAGCACCAGGCTCGAATTCTTCAGGTTTGAATGCCCGGCCGTGCGCCGGTGCTACGCCCATCAGGGGAAAGAAATCGGCGGTTGCTGCCAAGCTCAGCAGACGTTCCGCTGTTTGTCCTGGTTCGCTGAGATTACGGCTGAGATAGACGTAGGCCGCCATCTTCTCAAAAACCGTATTCTGGTCGTGCTGGTCAAAAAAATTGGCTGCAGAAAACGGCCAACTCTGAGAATGTGGCGACGTGCGGTGGACACTTACCAACTGGTCAGACTGCGGGTATGGCAGCGAACCAAATATAAACGTATTCACCACGCTGAACATTGCGGTATTGATACCAATCCCGAGTGCCAGCGTCAGGACGGAAACGATCGTAAAACCCTTCTCCTTTAGCAACATGCGCAGGCTATGGCGCAGGTCCTGTGATACGCTCGTCATAGCGTTTCTCCATTCGTCAGTGACTCAAGGTGCCTTGGGAGGTTTTCTTTTTTGGGAGTATTGCTCGGCAATAATATAACACCTTGCTGACGCCGATTGTGACAGTTATCGGGGGGGCGGATTGACGGCGACTGTCATAGCTCACGGATTTGATCCGCAGCCAGGAACTTGTAGCCCCGGATGAGTCCAAAGCACTTTGGAGATTGGCATTCACATAGAAAAGGTGAGGCCAATTCATATTCTGTCGTCAGGTAGTTAAACGTAATCTCTTCACCTTTCCCGATATCCCTCAAAGCGCAAAAGGAGAGTTCCGCGGCATTCACATAACCGTTAGGCGCGCAGCTATGATTTACATATTGCCAGGCGTAATCAAGATGATCGTTTGGCTTCCTGGTAAGCGGAAAGTCGAGGTGCTTACCCCTGCTCAACTCTACGGAATACTTGTTACCGCGCCCTGAGATGCGTCCTTTCAAGACGAAGATAACTGATCCGGCGATAATGTCCTTTCTGGCATAGAGACCCTTGTAGCCCTTCGAGCGCTTCATCTCTACATTAGCGTTTGGCCCAGTGCCAACATTTATCTCCTGACCTTCCTCGAGATCCGCTATCAGCGGAAGAGTGACTGGCAATGTAGTAGACATAGTTTTACTCCGGGAGCGCCGCCTCCGCAGTCGACCCTCCGTCATTCAATGCTCGTACTTTTTGTTTGGTTGGTTTGGTTGCCGCGAAAAGTCTGGTAGTCAGGGGTTCTAGTCGTCTCTGCGAGAAAGTTTTAATTAGCAGCGTGGGAACTTGAGTGGCACGGCTGGAGCATATTCCATCTGGATTCCCCGCTCGACAGCATAACTGGCTTGAAGACGCGAAAGAAGTTTCGTCGAGTCCACTGGAGTATCGCCGAGTCCCGCCACCACTACATCTCGGCTGGCTTCCAAAAAGTCCTTCACGAATCTGAAGCTGAATCCACGACCTAACAGGTAAAAAATTGTTTCGAAGCTGAACCCATTCTGCGGCAGATAGATTGAGCTGTTGACCTCCCGGAGCATCCGTTCCACGTTGTTACAGGCTTCCACCCACGACATGGTCTTATGCTTCCAGGTGTATCCGGCGCCCTGCAGGTTGAATTCTTTTGCTCGATTGTGAATTGGAGTAGTGTCGTCATAAAACCATATCTGCGTTGTATAGAAGCTCGGTGCCGTATCCGAAACCAGCGAGATTGTATTAGCAACACTCGACTCATCGTCACCAGGGAACCCGGTAAAGAACAGAGCCCAGGTCATGACGCCGGCATCTTCCAGCCAGCGAATTGCCTTCCGGTATTTATCGGGCGAGGCAAACTTATTCATGATCTGAAGAACGTTCTGGTCACCGGATTCAATGCCCAGCAGTGCGCCTGCACAACCACTTTCGGCAGCCAGTTGGACCGCTTCGAAATCCATATTTCCACAGCGCAAATACGACAGCCATCTGAACCGAAAACGGTTCCTGATCATCATCCGGCATAGTTCTTTGAAACGCGGTACAGGAACGTTGAAGGTGTCGTCGATGAAATACACGAACTCCACACCCATATCGGAGAGCTGTCTTAAATCAGCTTCAACGCGATCGACATCCGCCAGGCGGTGTTCGCCTGCCCGGATCGGATAGCTGCAAAAGGAACAGGCAAATGGACAACTGATGGCGGTTCGCATCATCGAAAACGGCTTCAACGCGGTTCGGTCAAACAGCGACCACTCAACTCTGTTCTCGTTGATTGGATTATCTTCAGGCTTTCGCGGTGTTCGCCAGGAGTTATCACCGGAAAAAATCAAGAGGTTGGAGATCGACTGAAGTTCCTCCAGGGACGAACCGGATTTGAGCATGTTAACGATGCGAACAAGAGCAGCTTCCCCTTGACTGTCGATTACATACACGTCGGCCCCGATGTCCTTCAGTATCATTTCCAATATGTCTGAAAGATCGCCTCGGTCCAGGTGCGATGGATACGGCCCTCCGATGACGATCTTTGTGCCGGGCGATCGTTCCCGGATGAAAGAGACAATCTCCTTCATCGGATTCGGCTCGAAATAGAAAGTGGTGGTGATCGCGACAGTAAGCGGTTCAGCGCGCAGGAGCTC
>CBKWFZ010000707.1:0-2772 GCA_966673785.1 uncultured bacterium | reverse complement strand
TGAGCGGTGTGTAGTTCGACAGTTTTGCCTCAATGGCAATTTCGTCGTACCACTGAATTGACGCCGTTACGCCGGCATTGTAGAATGCAGCCGCGTCTTCGGTCGTCAGATCATGAGCGGCCAGCTCTGCACGAATGAAGCAGAATTCCGCGTAGGTTATCACGGGTATGTTCACGAGCCCGTCGCCGGCGCCATTACCTTCATCAAACGATGGCTGAAATAGCCGCCTCTGAATAAGCGACAATGTATCGATACGTGTGTCCGCTCCGTCAATGGTAGCCGTACGCGCATCATACCAGAACTGATTGGCCGGGGCGGCGGATTGATCGGGACTTGTGAAGCTGCCAAAGTACCTGCGTGGCGCAGCAGTCGTTCCGGGTTCCAGTTCGCCTTCGGCGATCAATACATCGATATTACCCTGAGAGTAGTTGTTCGGTGCAAAGAACGCGTCAATCCTCGGATCACTGTTATCCCACATAAAATCAACCACCGGTTTCGTTGCGTATAGCCCATCCGGATTCCAGTTACCCCCACTGACAAACGCGGCTGTGCTGGTGAAAACCCAGCTGTGCTCATTTGCGGTCATCAGGTTATCAGCGCTTTCTCCGAGAACCTCCTGGGCAATTGCCTGAACCTTGGAGGCGTCACGTTTTATTAGCCGCGTCGCAATCTTGAGACGAAGCGCATTGGCAGCGCGTATCCATCCCTGAATGTCGCCGCGGAAATACTGATCGTAGTTGCCGAGCGATATTTGGGCGACAGATGGCGTTGCCTTGAGCGTTGAAACTGCAGCTTCAATATCGATGTCGAGTTCATTAAATAGTTCCTGTTGCTGAGCGTAGGACGGCGTCAACGTTCCGCCATACCGCGCCTGCCATGCTTCTCCATAGGGAATACTGCCATAGATGTCGCTTACGTAAAATGTATAGTACGCTTTCAGAATCCGCGCAACCGCGATCATGTGATCATAGCGGCCTTGTTCGTCTTCCGGCAGTCGCGATACGAGGTGCTCGACGTCCGTCAACGCGTCTCCAACACCGGTGTAAAGCCGTGCGTACCGGTTTGCGAAGTTGTCCACATTGTTGGTGAAGTTTATTCCGTTCCCATTCAACGGTGTGACGTACTGCATCCATGGCATAATGCGCCGGTAAAAGTCATAGTATGCTTCAAAGTCCTGGCTGTGTATCGAAAGACTCGCACTAAGAAACTGGTTCTCGGGCGCAACTTCCGTAAGTACATCCGGATTCTTGTTCGCCTCGATAAGCTCGTCCTCACAACCCGTTGCAAGCACGGAAACGAGCCCAAGAGACAATGCGATTTTTTTAAATGGTATCTTCATATCTTAAATTCGTTAATCGTTAAAAACCCGCTGTTACTGAGAATCCCATTTGCCGCGTGAAGGGTAGTCCTCCGTATTCGGCAAACTCACCCGCTGCGTTGCTCTTCAAACCTTCCGGGTTGATACCGTCTTTTGTCGTTCTGTACAGGTAGGCCCGGTTCCGGCCGATCACACTGATGCGCAGATTCTGCCGCTTAACCTTTGACGTGAGTGACATGGGCACATTGTATCCAAGCGATACTTCGCGCAGGGACACCCACGAATTTTCGAAAACTGAATACTCGCGGATCCCGGACGACCATTGCGTCAGGTTTTCATAATAGTTTAGCGCAGGTATCGGGAGCAAATGACCTTGTTCAACGGCATCGGCATACGACATACCGCCAAGGTCGAGGTCCGGATCGACAATCGACTTGATACCGTCAGCAAGCACGCCCTCCGGAATGATACCGTCGTTACGCACATCACCGTTCTCGTCGGTGTACTGTACACCGCCATGTTCGGCGTCACGCCCGAAAAGGCTGTTCTTCAAACTTCCATTGGATGAACCATACTGATGTGTTGCGGAAGCCATTAATCCGCCGATCTTCGCATCAACCTGGATGTTAAGCGTGAAGTTCTTGTACTCAAGCGTATTGATATTGCTCAACAAAAACTTTTCCATAGCCGTGCCCAACTCTTTCGCACCCTGTCCGTACGCACCGCTGCGGAGATACGTCAGATAACCGGCTGTTCCGCTGGCAGCGCCCAGAACGCGTTCGCCGTTGCTCGGGTGATCAATCGGATTACCTTCGGCATCGCGTTTTTGATATGTAGCGTATGCATATGGGGTGGCGATGGTCGCATAGTCAAGCCCTGGCTTCGCTATAGAATACACATCCGCACCAAACGCGAGACTCAACTGCTGTGACGCAACACCATCCGGAAGTTCCAGTACACGGTTCCGGTTGCGTGTAAAATTGAAGAGTGTATTCCATCTGAAGGCACCGTTGTCGACAGGCGTCGCGCGTAGAATAATTTCGATACCCTTGTTTTCGATCTTGCCTCCATTGACAATCTGCGAACTAACACCCGCTTCAGGTGCCACGGGCAGACTGAAAATTTCATTGCTCGAAGTCTTGTTATAGTACGTCAGGTCGAGCCCGATCCGGTTATCCAGGAATCGCAGGTCCGTTCCAATCTCCCATTCCCTTGCCTCACGATTCTTGAGCGCCTTGTTTGGCAACGTGTTGTCCCGGAAATTCGAGTAGTTCAGTGATCCTCCCGGAAAGAAATAATCTCCGCGGTTGGTGTAAGACCCGGTTTCGTTGATGATCCAGGGATCTGTGTCACCGCCCGTGATACCGAAGTTACTGCGAAGCTTTCCGTACGATAACAAGGAAGGGATATTTGCGAAGGTCTCTGTGAAAGTCCACGCGAGGCCGACAGCCGGA
>CBKWFZ010000706.1:0-2773 GCA_966673785.1 uncultured bacterium | reverse complement strand
TTTAGTAGAGCCACCTGCTTTCCTGTCCTGCAAAGGCGATAATAAAACGCAGTAAGAGTCCGCCGGATAATATCAGAACGGGTGCGATTATCCGTGGTACGTGAAAATTTTTCAGCTCAAGCACTTCAATCAGGAATGGCAGCACCATGCCGGCGAACACGACAAAGATCCAGAACGTTGCCGTGTAATTGCCGCCCAGAAAAAGCATTGCCGCGTCGATCTGTACCTGATGGCTGGCGAGAAAACCCATGAACATGTGCACGATCAAAAACAATTCAATGCCGATGATAATCAGGTCGATCTTCAGAAATTGTTCCCTTTCATGCGGTGATCCCGACAACATCATGATCAGCGCGGCTCCTGTTGAAAGTCCCGACGTCAGAAACAACGGACCGAGAACAGAGGTGTTCCAGAGAGGCCGTGCGTTAAATGCGGAGAAAAGTATTCCGGTATAAATCCCGAGGACAACAGCGAGTACCAGCATTGCCCATGCGAGCCACATCCGGTATCCGATCAAAAATTGTTCGGTTTGCACAAGCCACTTCCACCTCCATGTCCATCCAGGCCAGACCTTCCGGATGTGTATGCCGGCCCACGCCACCGATAGTGGTGCGACAAGCAGGAGCGTCCAGGCTCCCCATGACATCGGTGACTCGAGGCGTATGGTTGTATAGAGCTGCCAGAAGTAGGCTTTGTGATGGAGGTCAACGAATAGAGCGAGGAGACCTGCGATAAGGAGGAGTGGTGCGATCATCGGAGCGACGTACACGGCGGTCGGGAACATGCTGTCCTGTTTGCGGATCGAATAGAACGCCGCGAAGAACAATATTCCGGCTGCCATCCCGCCAAGGAAAAGGTAAAGCGGTATTTCCCATCCCCAGATATGAAGGCCCGGATCGATGCCGGGGTTCATGCGTCCGCTTACAATGATTTCTTCATGCATAGTCGTAGGGTTACGTAAGGAAATAGAGATGCGGTTCGGTACCTGCCTCCGGAATGAGGGTTTTGTACTTCCTTTTTTTAAGTATGATCGCGACATCGCTTCCGGGATCATCGAGGTCGCCGAAATACATGCATTTGGTCGGACAGACTGCTACGCAAGCGGGCTGCTGGCCTTTGCGAATGCGATGGATACAAAAGGTACACTTGTCCACATAACCGTCCGGATGCGGGTAGCGTGCATCGTAGGGGCACGATGCAATACAAGCGCCACAGCCGATACATTCGTCAGGATTGACGAGTACAATTCCACCGTCGCTGTAATGACTTGCCCCTGTCGGACAGCAACGCACACACGGAGCGTTTGCGCAGTGGTTGCACCGTTCAGACCGGATCTCCAGTTCAAGCTGGGGATAGGTCCCGTCCGTTACTTCGACAATCCAGTCGCGACAGTAACCAATTGGAACGTTGTTTTCGGTTTGGCATGCCACAACGCAGTCACTACAGCCAACGCATTTGCGTGTATCGATTGCCATTGCGTATCTCATACTGCGTTGGTTTCCTGAGTTGTTCTGAACGTGACAAAGTTTCCGCGCATACCCGTGCCTCCCATAACCGGATCGATGAGCACACGGGAGATCAGCTGCGTGTCATTGGCGCCGCGACCGAATGCACGACTCAGTTGCCGCCGCGCGTGACCGAAACCGTGAACCATATAAACCGAATCCCAGCGGATACGCTCTGTGATCCTGACTTTGATTGCAAAGTCGGACACAATGCCGTCCTGATTTTCGAGGTGGATATATTGATCGTTTTCCAGGTTCCACTCACGGGCTACAACAGGGTTTATCCAGACGGTGTTTTCGTCCATGAGGTCGGTGAGATTCGGATTGTTCGCTGTTCTGCTGAACGTATGCATCGGGGCGCGTCCGTAGATCAGCCTGTAGTAGCCAGGCGGAGGCTCTTCGTGCGCCGTGTAACTTGGCAGTGGATCAAATCCGGCAGCTTCAAAAGACGTTGCGAAGAGTTCGATTTTTCCTGTGTTGGTGGCAAACTCGATTTCTTCACCGTCCGCAATGTATGGATCGTCATCCCTTTCCAGCGTCAGTACACCTTTTTTCTTCATTTCTTCGAGGGAAGAACCCAGTTGACGCAATTGCCAATCAAGCAGGTCCTCCTGGTTTTCAAAATGAAAGATGTCATTGCGACCGAGCTTTTTTGCAAGATGATATGCCATCCAATAGGATGACCGCGTGCTGTGCAGTGGTGGGAGAGCTGGCATGCGAAGTGCGATTGCAGGCTTGCGATGCGGGCTGTCGCGCAAAGAGTCATAACGTTCGAGGTAGGTGCACTCGGGCAGGATGACGTCAGCCCACCCCGTTATTTCCATGGGCATCGTGTCGACGGCAACGAGGAGGTCGAGATGCTGTATGGCTTCGATGGTCCTCTTCTGATCGGGCAGTGTTGTGATCAGATTAGTTCCGTTCACGATCCAGCCTTTGATCTGCGCAGGCTTTCCGTTCGCCGGAATTGATGCATCGACAAACACGTTTGAAACCGTAGCGTCAGCCAACGGATATTTTCCGTCAGCAAAATCCCGCCATGTCCTGCGGGGTACCGGATATGATGGATGAGGGTATTCGGGCACGGTAATCCGCGCTGAGCGGTAAAATCCTCCGCGTCGCCCCCAGGATCCCAGTAACGCATTCAGTATTGCAACCGCGCGAACCCGCTGCGTATCGTCGCCGTACCAGGTCACGTGTCTTCCCGGGTGCACAATCACAGCAGGCGCCGCGTTGAACATCTCACGTGCAGTTTTACGGATTACATCAGG
>CBKWFZ010000705.1:0-2774 GCA_966673785.1 uncultured bacterium | reverse complement strand
ACGCTAAGACTATTCGCCGAGCCACCGGCTTCCTCCACCACACCTTTCAACATATAGACCATCTTGTACGCCGTTCTGGCGTCCATCGCCTGCTCTCGTTCCGGCGTGAACGTCTCGATGATATTTCCGTACCGGTCTTCGATACGTGCGATCGCAAATGGCTGCGTCCGGATACCAAGATTGACAAACGTCGAATACGCTCCGGTCATTTCATGAAGCGTCACGTCGCTGGTTCCGAGTCCAAGGGAATACACCGGGTTCAGGGGACTCTCTACACCCGCGCGACGGGCAAACGAGGCAACGTTCTCAGGCCTTAGCTTATCGATCAGTTGAATCGTTACAGAGTTGAGAGAATGCGCAAACGCGGATCGTAAAGTGTGCTCGCTGCCATCACCATAGGATCCGTTGCTGTTCGCGGGTTGATAGATCTTTCCATAAATATTGATCGACGGAGACACATCGCGCATCACGAAGCACGGGGAGTACCCGTCTTCAATTGCTTTTCCGAATACAAACGCCTTGAACGTTGATCCCGGTTGTCGTTTCGCCTGGGCAACGTGATCGAACTTGAAATACCTGTGATGGATACCGCCCACCCACGCTTTAATCTCACCCGTATTTGGATTCATTGCCATGAGGCCGCTATTGAGGAACCTGTTGTAATATTTCAGAGAGTCAATGGCGCTGAAGATCGTATCACGGTCGCCCTGCCAGCTGAAGACGGTCATTTTCTTTTTCCTGTTAAGCGCCACGCTTACCGAGTCCGAATCTCTGCCATATTTTTTTACCAACTCGCGGTAATGTTCCGTTTGCCGGATCTTCCGGTTCACGAAATTCGGAAGTTCGTTTCCGTGGCGGTCGACCCATGGATTTTTACCCGTCCACTGCGATTCAAATTCGTCCTGCAACTTCCGCATGTGTTCCGCCATCGCCTGTTCTGCATAAAGCTGAAGCCTGCTGTCGAGTGTCACATGAACGCGCAAACCTGACGCATACAGGTCGTACCCATTTTTACTGCACCATTCGAGCAGATCCTTTCGAATCACGCTCCTGAAGTACGTTGCAAGCCCTTCGTTGTGATCGTGAACGTTGAAATCAAGTCTCACGGGAATTTTGATGATAGAATCGTAGGCGTCCCGGGATGAGATGTAGCCGTTCCGATACAGCTTTCGTAACACGTCATTGCGCTTGCGAAGTGCACGTTCCGGATGCCTTACGGGATTAAAGATATAAGGGCTTTGTAGCATCCCGACCAGCAGGGCAGATTCTTCTAGCGTGAGATCACGAACGTTCTTGTTGAAGTAGGTCTCAGCCGCAACCTGAATACCATACGCATGATTGTTGAATGAAACAGTGTTCAGATAGAGTGCGATGATCTCTTCCTTCGTAAGGTTGCGTTCAAGCCGGATGGCCAGAATCCATTCCTTGGTTTTGCTGACAATCAGGTTAACCACCGGGTGGATACCGGCAACCGTTCCACGCATTTCTTCACCTCGGGTGTGAAACAGGTTCTTGGCAGTTTGTTGCGATAATGTGCTGCCCCCGCCCTGTAAATCGGCCGTGACTATTCCTAGAGCAACCCGGATGTACGACTTCAGATCCATACCGGCGTGATCATGGAAACGGTGGTCCTCCGACATAAGCAGTGTCGTTACCAGATGCGGTGGAAGGTGCTCGTACCTTATCTGGGTCCTGTTGTGCCTGAAGAATCGACCGAGAGCCACGCCGTCGGACGAGATGAGTTGAGATGCGAGATCGTTTTCAGGTGTTTCGATTTCCTCAAGTGCCGGCATCCCGCCAAACCAGTTATGCGGATTTTTTATGACGAGCCAGATATAAAGCGGAATAACGGTGAGAATCAAAAAGAAGGAGATCCAGATGAAAATAATGATCCGGCGGAATATTTTTCTTTCGGTGAGCAATAGCCGGCCAATAATGCTTCCGGCAGAAGTGAGTGAAGGTATCATGGTACGTAACGGTTTTACCTTACAAAACGGGAATCGAACAATAAAAGATATTCCCTACGAACTCCCGGCGACCGATTTGTCGTTCTGTTGACTATAACGGCGGTAGGCGGCAACGATTTCTTTTCTGTAGCGGAACACGCTTAACCCTGCGAGTAACACGAGCGTTGCATTGAAGAAGAGTGCTATGGGTATGGAGATGTGCTCGCTGATAAATCCGATTTCGAAATTACCGATAGGTGCAATTCCGAGGAACATCAAAACATAGATGCTCATCACACGTCCCCGGAACTCTCGTTTTACTACAGTTTGAATAAGCGTGTTCATCGTCGCGGCCTGAGACAAGAGTCCCACGCCGATGAAAAACAGCAACAACAAGGCGACGGGCAGGGCGGGAGCGAAGCTGAAGATCATCAGGGACAATGCGAACAGGATGTTGCCGCCCATGATGAAATAGATCTTGCTGAACCGTTTTGCGTATGCTCCGACCAAATAAGTAGCGAGAACGGACCCCATACCCGTAGCGGCATACATGTATCCTAAGCCCCTGGCTTCAAGTCCGTAAATGTTTCGCGCAATAATGGGCATAAGCGTGCTGTACGACCAGCCAAATATTGAAAGGATGCCGGTAAAAAGGAGAAGCACCCGGATCAAGGGGTGGCGATACGAATAAAGTATGCCTTCCCTTATGGCGGCGAGTGGTTTCGTTCGCACAGGCAGGGCGTCTTCCCCAAAACGAATGAAGCCAAGAGCGAGGATGAGCGCGGCATAACTGATGCCGTTGAGAATGAAAGCGAAGCCCGAACCCAT
>CBKWFZ010000704.1:0-2783 GCA_966673785.1 uncultured bacterium | reverse complement strand
AGTTGTTTCTTCAATAAATTAAACCAACATGAGTAAAGTCAACAAGGATCATCTGGACAGAGTCCGGGCGCTATTCGAAAGGCATGAACAACTTATCACGCGCCGGAATGAAGTGCAGAAAGACGGGAATGGTATCTACGAGCGTTACGTTAATCCGGTATTGACCGCGGCACACACGCCCGTTTTCTGGCGTTATGATCTTGATCCTGATAAGAATCCCTACGTGATGGAAAGGATCGGCGTAAATGCCGCATTCAACTCCGGGGCTATGCTATGGAACAACAACATTGTGCTTGTTGCACGGGTGGAAGGAGTAGACCGGAAATCGTTCTTCGCCATCGCGGAAAGCGCCAGCGGCATTGATAATTTCCGGTTCTGGGATTATCCGATCGAGCTTCCTGAAACCGAAATTCCTGATACGAATGTTTACGACATGCGCCTGGTCAGACACGAGGACGGCTGGATCTATGGTCTCTTTTGCACGGAACGTCGTGACTCCAATGCCCCGGAGTTTGACCAGTCTGCTGCGTCAGCGATGTGCGGAATTGCGCGGACAAAAGACCTTGTCAAATGGGAACGTCTGCCGGACCTTATCTCGTATGGAGGACAGCAGCGGAATGTTGTGTTGCACCCTGAGTTCATCAATGGAAAATATGCGCTGTACACGCGGCCTCAGGATGGTTTTATCGATGCAGGCAAAGGCGGCGGTATCGGCTGGGGCCTCGTTGACAGCATGGAAAAAGCTGTTGTACCCGAAGAGAAAATAATTGAACCGAAGTTATACCACACGGTGAAAGAGGTAAAGAACGGGCAAGGTCCGGCGCCGATCAAAACCGCCAAGGGGTGGATCCACCTGGCGCACGGTGTACGGAATACGGCCGCGGGACTTCGTTATGTACTGTATATGTTCATGACGGATCTCAAGGATCCATCGAAAGTCATCCATCGTCCCGGCGGACACTTTATCGCGCCGGAAGGCGAAGAACGCGTCGGCGATGTCTCGAACGTGGTGTTTACCAACGGCTGGGTTGCACGTCCCGATGGAACGGTCTTTATTTATTATGGATCCTCCGACACGCGGATGCATGTAGCTACTTCAAGCGTAGACCGGCTGGTGGACTATTGCATAAATACCCCTGAAGACCGATACCGCTCCGCTGAAAGCGTAAAACAACGCTCCACATTGATCCGCAGCAATCTCGCGTGGATGAATGAACACAAGATTTCCTGATCGATCAATGTTAAAAGAATCGCTTGATAGACTCCGCGTCGAATTCGCGACCGAATTGCGTGATAACGTCCTTCACTACTGGACGACCCGCATGCTTGATGACGAGCACGGCGGGTATCTCGGCCGTCGTGACGGCTTTGATAAACTTGATGAAAAAGCGGATAAGGGAGTCATCCTTAACACCCGGATATTATGGACTTTTTCGCATGCCGCCCGCGTATTTTCAGATGAATACCGGCCATTTGCCGATCGTGCTTACGACTACCTTGTCCGTAAGTTCGTCGACCGGGAACAAGGTGGCGTTTTCTGGATGGTTGATTATGAAGGTAAACCGGTAAATACCAAAAAACAGATCTATGCCCAGGCCTTCGCCATTTACGCCCTTTCAGAATACTACCTGCTGTCCGGGGACATTGCCGCCCGTGATCTGGCGGTGTCATTGTTCCGGTTGATCGAACGTTATAGTTTCGACCGGACTTACAACGGGTATCTTGAGGCTTTCGATTCGTCGTGGACGCTGCTCGATGATCTTCGACTGAGCGACAAGGACGCGAACGAAAAGAAGACGATGAACACACATCTGCACGTGCTTGAAGCATACACAAATTTGTACAGATGCTGGCCCGATCCTGAACTGAAGGTTCAGACATCGAATCTTGTCGAAGTCTTCCTAAGCCGGATCATTCGGGGGAATCACTTCAGTTTGTTCTTTGACGAAAAATGGAACGTTAGAGGTGACGTGATTTCGTATGGGCACGATATCGAAGGCAGTTGGTTGTTGTACGAAGCGGCTGAGGTGGTCGGGGATGATCAGTTACTGAAACAGGTAAGGGAAGTATCCGTGGCGATGGTTGACGCGGTTAAGGCCGCGGGAATCGATAAGCAAGGTGCCGTGATGAACGAAAATCACGACCCGGACCTTCATTGGTGGCCTCAGGCCGAGGCGCTTGTTGGATTCGTTAATGCCTATCAATTGACGGGTAAGCAGGAGTACCTTTCGGCAATGCTCCGAGTCTGGGATTTTATCAAATCCAAAATGATCGACCGGGTGAACGGTGAATGGTACTGGCGTGTAGATCCTGCCGGTAACGTTTGTTTTGATGAAGACAAGGCTGGTCCCTGGAAATGCCCCTACCATAACAGCCGCGCCTTGATGGAGTTATTAAAACGGTTACCAGCGTAAGCAAGGAAATCTTATCTTGCCGCATTAAGCAATACCAACAAAAATGATGTTAGACCTTTCAAACGCCTCTTCCCGGAAAGAAGTCTTTTCCCTCGTTGAGGACTTTATGATAAAGAACGGATTCACGATCGTGGATAAAGATTTTGACCGGCCATGGGGCGGATTCCTTGTTATCGATGAAGAGCAGGCCAGGCGTTTCAGCCACTTTTTCTTCCCGACTCTTGAAGTTGTACTCTCACAGATGGTTGGCAAGCTTAGTCCCAAGATTCTTATGGTCGAGCCGGGAAAACGACTGTCATGGCAGTATCACTTCCGTCGTGCCGAGATATGGAAACTTGTGGCGGGAAGCGCCGGCATCGTGCGCAGTTC
>CBKWFZ010000703.1:0-2803 GCA_966673785.1 uncultured bacterium | reverse complement strand
TACCCGCAGGATCACATGATCTGGCAATACCTGGCCTACTGCGCCGGTACCGGAGGCAGCATGCTGATTATAGGATCGGCGGCAGGTGTGGCGGTGATGGGAATGGAAAAGATCAACTTCGTCTGGTATGCGAAAAGAATGACATTACTGGCGACGGGCGGTTACCTTGCCGGAGCTGCCTGCTTCCTATTGATGCAGTAAATGGCAGAGGTCGCGATTCCCCAAAAGACGAACCGGCCAACTGCTGAGCTAAGCTGCCCACCGTAGCGCAAACCTGGAATGGGTTTTTCCGGCATTCCGGTAATGAAATCGATTCGTGAGAAGGTTAACGCGTTTTTGGACGATCCTAAGAAAAGACGCCTTTTAATTACCGGAGCAACGGCAGGCCTGGTGATCGTATTGCTTGCGATCCTGGTTCCGCGTCTTACCGGACCCGGTTACCCGGATGAGCTTTATATTGACAGCACGGCCACGCCTGTTTCCGCATTGGTGAGGGACATCAATATTGACCGGCCTTATTACAACAAGAAGGTCAAAGCCAAGACTATATCGTTTTACAGAAAAAACGAAAACAAAACCCGTTGGCTGGAGTATGATGGCCCAACCGGATTTTACGAAACGTACGTAGATGCGATTGAAGACGCCGAAAAGTATGGGCTCAATCCGGATCATTATGACCTGAAAAACATCCGCGATGAACTGACACAACTCTTCAAGAACAAGCAGCGCGAGCCAGAGGACATCGCACAGCTCGACGTGCGGATTACCGCATCAGTGCTGTTATTCACCACACACCTGATCGAAGGACGAATACGCTATGCAGGCTACGGCGAGGTCATCTGGAATAAACATGAACCGGCGGAAAATGATGTAGATCTGCTTCTCGCAAATTCGTCAGGAAAATTGTCTGACATCTTCGAAGCGCTGCACCCCGATCACGAGCAATACGAGAAACTAAGAAAGGCGCTTGATGAGTACCGGAAATGCAACAACACCTACCGGATCAAACTTACGGCCGGGGCCGCGACGATCACTCCGGGTGAACACCATCCCGGCATTCCCGGTATCCGAAGGCGTTTAAGTCTCACAGACTGCAAGCCATACAGCCCGGAAGATTCATTGCATTACGATGATAAACTTGTCGATGCCGTAAAACAATTTCAACGCCGCCACGGACTTGAGGCCGACGGCATTATCGGCAGCACTACGCATCGTTATCTCAATCAGTCGCTTGAATACAAAACGGACCTCATCGAACTTAATCTCGAACGCCTTCGCTGGCGACCAAAAAAATACGGACCGGATTATATTTCAATAAATATTCCCGAGTTCATGCTGCGTGTTTTCAAAAATGGAAAAAAGAAAATGGAGATGAAAGTAGTGCTCGGTACCGAGTATAACTCCACCCCTGTTTTCAGTGACACCATTGAATACATTGTTTTCAGTCCGACCTGGAATGTGCCTGCGAGTATCACGGAAGAAGAGTTCATTCCAAAACTGAGGGAAGACCCGGAGCATTTCGATCCGGAGCGATTTATCATTTACCGCAACGGCGAAAAAGTAGATCCAACAGAGATCGACTGGGAGGACGACGACCTTGAAATTGATGAATTCCGCATTGTAGAGAACCCGGGTGACATGAACTCACTGGGGCTTGTAAAATTCATGTTTCCGAACAAGTACAACATCTACCTGCACGACACTCCGGCAGAGCGCCTGTTCAATGAAAACAAACGCGCCTATAGCCATGGTTGCATCCGGCTCGAAAAGCCTGTCGACCTGGCGCGTTTTCTCCTCGATGAGAATGACCTTCGCTGGAAAGATGATGAAATCAGGGAAGCGATGTCAAGCGAGGAGCCCCGGGACGTACCGCTAAAAGAAAGATATCCCGTCGAAATCGAATACCGGACGGTGTGGGTTGATGATGATGGACTTGTAAATTTCAGGGAGGATATCTACGAACACGATAAACGGCAGCTCGCGTTGTTGAAAAGAATTGATTAAAAGCGTCAGACTTCAGAAAATATGCTGTGGTTCAATCCGCTATCTGCGCTGAATAATGATTCAATTTCAGATTTGCCAATTTTCAATTCGAGTTGAATTACATTCCTGCATTCTCCGCGTTCCTCCGCGTCATGGCGTCTCTGCGTTGGTGTATTCCCCACTCCGTACTGTCAGATAACGTGAACACCAAATTTGATGAGACAAGCCCAAAAAAATCGCGACTGATACTATAAGGTTGTTAAATCTCTGCAGCGATGGCACCGGGAAAGATACCTTCCATGCGAAGATGTTTCGAGCTATTGAGATAAGTCGAGTCATTGAAATAAGCAAAGATCATCGTCTGATCCTTGATCGTATCGATCACTTTTTTCGAAAGCTGCGCAGGTAACGCGGGACATCCCTGGCTTCGGCCCAGTCTTCCGTATTTGCGAACCCATTCTTCGCTCACATACTTCGCTTCGTGCATGACTACCGCCCTGCGCCTCATGTTGCTGTTGAACTTACCGTCCATTCCATCAAGTCTGAGGCTGTACCCCTTACTTCCGACATACGTTTCTCCTGTCAGATAAAAACCCATGCTGCTCTGGTTGGAATGCGGAACATTTGAAAACGCGGTCGCCATGTTCTCACCTGTGTTACGCCCATGACTTACCAGCGAATGAAAAACCACCTTACGGGTCTCGAGATCAAGCGTGTAAAATCGTTTCGCTGTGCTTGGAAGCGTAAAGTCGATAAAGGATACAATTCGTTTATCCGAAAGTTTATTTTGCGCGAGCAGCGAATGGTAGCCAATCATACC
>CBKWFZ010000702.1:0-2805 GCA_966673785.1 uncultured bacterium | reverse complement strand
CCGTTCACGCGGTTCAGTCGGAGGCGAGTTAAGGTACACCACCAGGGCGACACCGGTTAAGATGAAAAGCAATCCGACAACCACAAAGTTGCGGGTATTCGCATACGACTGGTAGAAGAATCCGACAAGACCAAGAAGGAATGGGATCATGAAGAAGTTATTCCTCGCCTTGTTCGTTTCTAGTTGTTTTGGCAACTGCTTGCCCCAATCGCCCGGTCGAAGCCAGTCTGCGTTTTGAAAGTCGCTGGATCTGCCGGCAAAATTGAACATCAGGTACCGGATATACATGTGATAAATCTGATGTGAAAACATGAAGCCGAGGTTGTCGGTAATCCAGTTGGGCTTTTCGTTCTTCCTCAGACCGAGTTCATCCATGTAGATCTCCTGGTGGGAAGGATCGGGACTCCAGATACGGGGCAGAAGTGTCTGATCTTGGGAGTCATAGGTGTACTCGAACTTACGATCGCGAACTTCATATTTGTCCTCGCCTTTGTAGTAGTTGTTCGAACCCTCTTTGAATCCTGTCGGGCGTGCGTAGAAGTATGGGCCGTACAACAACGGTCGGCTACCGTATTGCTCACGTTTGAGGTAGCTGACAAACGACATCACGTCCGATGGCGCATTTTCATTGATTGGCGGTTGGTAGTTGGAACGAATTACAACAATCGTGTATGAGGCATAACCAATCAGGATGAAAGCGACCGCATTGAGTGCCGTGTTGAGAATCACCTTACGATTCTTCTGGGTGTACATGATCCCAAAGATCAGCGCTCCAAGAACAATCAGCCCAAAGAATACGGCTCCCGATCCGAAAGGAAGTCCCATTGAATTCACAAAGAACACTTCGAGGGATCCGGCAACGGTAGGTAATCCCGGGATGATGAGGTTATTGATGAACCAGATGATCAGCAAACTGATCACAAGGGTAGCAACAATGCCATTTCTGGTTGGCGTATATTTTTTGAAATAATAAATTAGTGCAAGCGCCGGAATCGTAACAAGGTTCAGCAAGTGTACACCGATGGAGAGTCCCATCATGTAGAAAATGAGCAGTAGCCATCGGTTTGCGTGCGATTCATCCTCGATAACTTCCCATTTAAGCATCGCCCACACTACAAATGCGGTAAAGAACGATGACATAGCGTAAACTTCCGCTTCAACGGCTGAAAACCAGGCTGACTCCGAAAAGGTGTATGCCAGCGAACCGACAAGCCCGGCGCCAATCAATACCCATGTCTGCGCTTCCGTTATTTCTTCGAGCTTCGAAACCTTGAGCATCTTACGGCCGAAAAGCGTGATAGACCAGAAGAGAAACAGCGAGCAGAAGGCGCTGCTTAGCACGCTGCTGAAGTTGATCCAGTACGCCACCTTGGACACGTCGCCGAAAGCGAGAAAGGAAAACATCCGGCCGATGAGCAGAAAGAACGGCGCACCCGGCGGATGCGGAACCTCCAGTTTATAGGAAACCGCGATAAACTCGCCGCAGTCCCAGTAACTCGCTGTTTCCTCCATGGTGAGCCAGTAACCCACCAATGCAATTGCAAATACTACCCAACCGGCAATGTTGTTGATCCTTTGAAATGCCATTAAAGCGTGCCGTTAAATTTTTAAAAGCCCGAAAATAAGGGAATTTTTACTTATCCGCCCTTTATTTTTGCGACTGATAACGATACTGACGTCAGGACATTGCCGTAACAGCACGGTAAAAAACGCCCGGTGATTGTCAGCGCCCGAACAAATCCGACGAATCTTGAAACCAGTTCCCTTTTTTTCACCTGAATATCAGCATCAACAGATCGGTAAGGACCTGGAAAAACGGTTGTCCGAGGTTATTTCCAGCGGGTACTTCGTGCTTGGAAAAGAGTTGGACGAATTCGAAAAATCCTATGCAGAGTATTCAGAAGTACCTTATTGTGTTGGAGTTGGCAATGGAACGGATGCGTTAACACTTGCACTTATGGCCTGTTCAATCGGGCCGGGCGACGAGGTAATTGTTCCGGCGCATACCTTCTTTGCCACGTGGCTCGCCGTGAGCCGAACCGGAGCGAGATTGGTGCCGGTGGATGCTGACGAAAACACGTTCAATATTGATGTAGCAATGATTAACGACGCCATTACGCCGGCAACCCGCGCCATCATTCCGGTTCATATGTACGGTCAGCCCTGCGATATGACAGCAATCGATCGGCTTTCCCGGGACAGAGGTCTTTTGGTGATTGAGGATAACGCTCAGGCACAGGGGGCGCGCTGGCTTGAAAAGCGAAAGGGTAGTTATGGAAACGTGAACGCTACAAGCTTTTATCCCACCAAAAACCTGGGCGCTCTTGGCGACGCAGGCGCAGTCACTTGTTTTGAAGAGAAAGTCGCGAGCTGGCTAAAACAGATGAGAAACTATGGGATGCGCGGCAAGGACATTTTCCCGGATTGCGGTCTGAACTCACGTATGGATGAACTTCAGGCCGCGATGCTTTCGGTAAAGTTGCGACACCTTGAGGAGTGGAACGGCCGCCGCCGCGAGATTGCCATGCGCTATCTGGCTCAGTTTGAGGGTGTTGGCGACCTCGTGTTACCGCTATCGTCAAAAGAGGCCCATCACGTTTATCACATTTTTGCGATCAGGACAGGATTCCGTGATAGACTAAAAGAATATCTCCATAAGAACGGCGTAGCCACAATGATCCATTACCCCCAGCCTCCGCACCGGCAGGAGGCGTTTAGGCACCTGGCTTTTGACCCGGCACAATTTCCTGTGGCGGAGAGAATAGCTGGAACCGTTCTGAGTTTGCCGGTGTGGCCGGGCCTCAC
>CBKWFZ010000701.1:0-2809 GCA_966673785.1 uncultured bacterium | reverse complement strand
ACCATTCACTTTGTGCGTACGCACAGGGAACCGCGCGAGTTCGATATGCTCCTTACAGGCGCGAACGAAGACATCCTTCATTTACGCCTCAGTTTCAGTCCGGTTCCTGCCGACGACGAACAAGAGGGTGCCATCTTCATCATTGCCCGGGACATCACCGAACAAAAGATATTCGAGAACAGGGCTACCGAAATGACACACCTGTTCAACGATCTTACGGAAAATGCCAACGCAATCATCTTCAGCACCGACACCCAGCTCTACCTTACGTCATGGAATGTTGAGTGTGCGCGACTCACGGGGTTCAAACGAAAGGACATTGTCGCAAAGTCGCTTCGATATTTTGTCAAGGATCCGTTTCTGAACGCGCTGGATCGCCTCCGGAACGAAGTCATATCCGGACAGGCCGTTCAGAATTTTGAAATCGAGATCTTTACGCTTCAGGAACGCGGCATTACCCTGATGCTCAACGCGTCGCCCTGGAGAAACCGCGAAGGAAAAGTCGTGGGGATTCTTTTTGTTGGCCAGGACATCACTGAACTTTCCGAGTACCGTGAAAGCCTTGAAAAAAAAGTGCATGATCGCACCCGTATGCTCAACGAAGCGCTCACGAAGGAAAAGCAGATGGTTGAGCTCAAAAACCGATTTGTCTCGATCGCCTCGCACGAGTTCAAGGTGCCGCTTGGCGCGATACACGCGACGGTGCGAAAACTCGAGGCGAGCGAAAACCTTCGCAATCACGAGCGGGAGAATCTGCGTGGCATTGATATGCACGTGCGACACATGCGTTCACTGCTTGAAGATGTACTTACCCTGGAACGTACCGGCCTGAAACCACTTGAGAGCGAACGCAAGAGCGCCGACCTCATTCCTATCCTTGATTCAATCGCTGCCGACGTAGCCGCTGCGTCGAACCACTCTCACGAAATCGTCAGAGAATACGACAGGAATAGTATCATACTCATGACCGACCCGATGCTGTTACGAAACATCTTCATCAACTTATTCAGCAACGCTATCAAATTCTCGCCAGGGAGGACACGAATTTATGTGCGTGTCAGGGTATTGCACAATTCAGTGGCGATCACGGTCCGCGATGAAGGGATCGGAATAACGGAAAACGATCAGAAACGCATCTTCGACGCATTCGTACGCGGATCGAACGCGAGCGAAATTCAGGGCACGGGCCTGGGTTTGTCGATCGTACGAAAAGCGGCAGATGCCCTTGGCGCGGCAATCGAAGTAAAAAGCCAGCCCGGTGAAGGAACAACGTTTGTCGTCAATGTGCCGCACTAAACATGACACAACTAAATGGCTACTACCATAAACCAAATCGGTACTATGCAATGACAACGATCATCAAATCCGAAAAAAATCGCTAATACCGGAAAAATCAGGGTATCATTAACGCGATATATTAACCATTTTAAACACCAAGACCCGAAACCAGCGTGAGCGAATTGCGTGCCGCAAACTTCGTCATGCAATTAAACCTTTTTTCAGGGGCATGAATTCATTTTTCAGACTACAGGTGATCGGAGGTTTTTTGATTGTTGTAGCTGCATTGGCAGGTCTCACTACCCTGGCCGGCAAAAGCAATCAGGCCTTCCTCGACCACACCCGCGAGATTATTCAGTACAATCAGATCCTCTATCATACTGCGCAAGTACGCCTGTTGTCGACAGACCTCGAAACCAGTCAACGCGGTTACACCATCACACAGGACAGCGCGTTCCTCCTCCCCTATGAGGCTGCGCTACCCGTTCTCGATAAAAATATCCGGGAACTTGACCGGCTGCTGACAACGGTTCCGCTGGACAACGAACCGGAAACGAGACTTCGGCTTCTCGTAAAACGCAAGAACGATTCGACGGCGGATATTATCAACGCACGGAACAAAAGCTTCGAAGCCGCGCGGTATCTCGTTGCCTCCCGTAAAGGCCAGCTTATCATGGACTCGATACGGATACTCGCTGATGAGATCGAAGCCGACGTGAATTCCCGGCTTGCCAAAACCCGCGAGGTCCGCGAAAAACAGATGGATAAATCGCGTGCTCAGGTCATCATTATCATCGGATTCACTATCGCGCTGCTCGCATTTCTCTTCTGGCTCATCGACTACAATTTCCGCAAGCGTTCGCGGGCTGAATCCGCATTGCAGAAAACGATCAGAGAAAAAGAGAACCTCTATCAAAACGCGCCTTGCGGATACTTTTCCATCAGCCGGTCGGGCGCCTTCTCGCGAGTGAACGACACCTTTCTGCATTTCACTGGGTATACGCGCGAACAGCTGCACAATAACCTCGCAATTACCGACATTCTGATTCCGGAGTCGAAACTTGCGTGGCAGGAAGCGGTGCAGCGACGTGATGGCGAGCCGATGACTACTGTTGAGCTTGACTTCGTAACCCGAAACAAAAATGTCTTCAGCGGAACGGCCGCCCTCCGGTTCAGCACCAACACACCCGGCAAAATTCGCTGCACCGTAATCGATGCCACGGAAAAAAGAAAATCATACCAGCGCGTGCTTGAACTGAACCGCGAGCTGGAGGAGTTCTCCTACTCCGTTTCCCATGACCTGCGTACGCCCCTCAGGTTAGTCAACGGCTACGCGCACATGCTTCGCGAAGATCATCCCGAACTCATTACGCCCGATTCCCAGGAGATCATCGACGTCATCGTAAACAACGCCCGCAAGATGGGAATGCTCATTGACGATCTGCTCAGCTTCGCCCGCATCGGAAGGACCGAGTCTCACGAAACCGAGTCCGACTTTAAATCGCTCATAGAATCTTCAATGGTCGAGCTG
>CBKWFZ010000700.1:0-2811 GCA_966673785.1 uncultured bacterium | reverse complement strand
GTTTTCAAATCGGGTTGATTAACATCGGAAAAACCGTTCAGGGCACGCAGATCGGACTGATCAACATCTACCGGGGTGGCAAGACGCCGCAGACCCGTGACGGAACTTCAATCGGGCTGGTAAACATCGGTTCGTCGGGTTACGTGGCGCTGTATGCGAATGAATTGTTTACGGCGAATGTTGAGGTTGCAACGGGAACGGACAAGAACCGGAGGATGAGCGGGGAGAACACAACGCGTGAGGTACTGAACGCACTGATTTATGGCAGGAGCCCCGGAGGCAAGGATACGTGGACGCTTGGCTATGGCCTTCGTAAAATGTTTCTGAACAGGTCCGCCGCGCCGGGTTATGGGCATATTCGTTTCCTGATGTTTGGTATGGACGCCCTCCACTACAATCATTCGTCCTCGCTTACGCGCGAGCTCAGTCTGATCGCACGACCCAACATTTCCGCGGGATCACGTTTTCATCCGAAGAACCGGACTTTCTTTCTTTTCGCCACGTTCGCGTACAACTTCTACTTTACAGACTCAGGAATCGGTGTCAAAACGCTGTTTACCGAGGCAAGTAAAGAGCAATCCGGGACGTTCAGGCACTGGCCCGGGTTTTCTGCCGGCGTGTTGGTGCGGTAAGCAATCGTATCTGCAAATCCACATTATTACCGGGGGATCATGCCAGCCTCAGATCACTCCATTTGCTTTCTGATTGCGATGATCTCTTCAAGATCTTTCATTTCCTTGCGGATACCTTTTCCGATCTGCCAGATTAGAAATACGGCGGAGATCGCATAGAGGCCATCAAAAAGAAAGATGATGTCTCCAATGTGTCGTCTGAACTCAGGAGTGAGCATACCCAGTCCGATTGTGTATACCGCTACAATTCCAATCGTTACCGGACCGTGTATCACCTTCCGGAGACGATAAAAGGCAAGTGTCCGCGTTGTCGCTTCCAGAGCTGTGTCGTCGGACCGGATTGCCCGGAACCGGATGACATTGTGGATTTCCAGTCCGATACGGACCAGCAGACCGCCAATCATTAACGCAGTCCCTATGCGGCTCAACGTATCCTCGAAAGGCGTGTAATAAAGGAAGAATGCACCTACAACAATAACGACTATGCTAAGTACGACGATGTTTCCATATTGAAAACTCAGCGTGCTTTTCTTTTTAGCATTTGCAGCCTTTATCAGTTCATCAACGGGAGCTGCAAGGGGTGCACCGGAACGGTCTTGCTTCCAGCGCCTGATGAGGTCATTCATATCATTGTCCATGTTCGAGCAGTTCTTTTAGTTTTTTCTTGATGCGGTGGATTCTTACCCGAAGGTTCGTGTTTTCAATGCCTACTACCCGTGCGATTTCATCATAGTCAAGCTCATCGAGAACCATCATGATGATCAGCCGGTCTACTTCCTGAAGTGATCCGATAGCAACGTAAAGTGCCTGGTTACTGTCATCACGTTCGGTAGTATTCTCGTCACTGATGTCCAGCCTTCCGGGAAGAGAGATACTGTGGGTGTTATTTTTCTTACGCAGGTACTGAAGGCACGTGTTCACCGTGATGCGGTAGATCCACGTTCTTGGTGATGACTCTCCCTTGAAAGTGTGCAGCGCATTCCATACACTGACAAATACTTCCTGGGCGAGGTCATCGGCCGAGTCGCGATCTCCCTTCATGAATCCCAGGCACATCTGGCGAACCATTGCATGGTTTCCGACGTACAGGGATTCAAAAAAGGATCGTGGATCACTCATTTAACGGCCAGGAAATTGTTGATGTGATTCGTTAACCACTCAGGCTGGTCAAACATAATAAAATGTCTGCTGTCGGTAGCAACCTCAACGGTTTTTGAACCCAGTCCGGCATATTGCTTGCCAAGCGTGGCAATGACGATCTCGCTGCTGGGAAACGGTGCGGCGAGGATAAGTGATTTCGCCTTGATGCGGCTGAGTGCGGAACGCAGGTCGACCTTGAGCAAATCCGTGTATCCGTAGACATAGGTTTTCCGGTCCGCGGACAACGACCAGGTCAGGAGTGTGTCAACCATCTCGGGCCGTTTCGTCATTCCCTGAACCATCATGGTCGCTGTTTGCCTGAATGATTCGTCCGACATCTCAAGCACCTGCTTGTTGTAAGGACTCTCATACTGAATCTGGTCAGGGGACACGCCGGGCATCATCACATCAAGCATACAGGGCAATGCGTCCACGATCACGAGTTTTGAGACAAGGTCTGGCTCCTCCGCTGCAATATCAAGCGCAAGCGTTCCGCCCATGCTGTGCCCGATGATCGTCAGGTTTTCATGTTCTCCCGCCTTGAGAAAATCGATCAGTTCTGACTTTATTTTTTTGTACCAGGGCATCTCCACCGGGGGAACATTGTCAAAACCGGCATACGTTACAAACAGGTACGTATGATTCCCCGCAATGCTGCGCGACGTTTCCTCCCATACCGAACCCGGGCTGGTGAAGCCCGGAAGGAATAGTACCGGGGTTCCCGTTCCGCTTTTCGCCACGCGAATGGAGGAATACTGGGCCATCCCACAAATACCGGATATGATCAATCCGGTCAGAAGAAGTAGTTTTTTCATGTTGTCCATTTTTTTTGGTTGGTCAGAAATGCTCATGAGACTTTTCTGAAGAATTTCCCCTTTGATGCAGGGTCTACCCGTATTGTTACACGACCAGAAGAATTTTTTTCAGACCGTGTTGGGGGATTTGGTAGTGGCCGAAAAGTGGACAACCGCAGATCCGGTGAATCCGGATGATGTAGAAAGGAAGAAGTGACGGACCATCAGCCGGTCCGTCACGAATA
>CBKWFZ010000699.1:0-2816 GCA_966673785.1 uncultured bacterium | reverse complement strand
GCTCCGGACGCATGAAAGCTTTGGAACACAGCTTAAAAAAGGCAAAGACGTTGTTGACGACAAGCTGGAGAAATTGGTTTCAGCTGCTCCTGATTCCCTCGGCAAGGCGCAGGCGGTTTTTGAAGGCATGCGGCTTCATTTCCGATGGAACGAAGAAGAACGGTTTTTGTCTGATGGCATCAAAAAAGCCCATGAAAAAGGGGTCGGCTCTGCGGCCGACATAAATCTTTCACTTATTGCGGCGTTGCGACATTTCGGTTTCGCGGCCGATCCTGTCATACTTTCCACGCGTGACAACGGCATGCCTACAGATTTGTTTCCGGTTCTTACCGAATTCAACTATGTAATCGCCCTTCTACGCGTTGGCGGCCAATCCTACCTGCTGGATGCGACTGACGATTTTCTTCCCTTTGGCGTGCTCCCCGAGCGTTGTCTGAATGGGAAAGGCAGAGTGATCGCGCGGAAAGGGTCTTACTGGCATGAGATTACACCGCGCGACAAAGCCAGGCAACTGACGTCGCTCACCATCACCCTTGCAGAGAATGGTGACTTAAAAGGTACCGTCGTGCAAACATACACAGGTTACAGGGCTGCTGAAAAAAGGAGCAGCATTTATTCGTTTGCCGCGCCGGAAGAATATATCGCCCAGCGAAAAAATTCATCGCACAGTGGAACGATTACGGAATTTGAAATCGGAAATCTGGAAGACCGGACAAAGCCACTTGTTGAAAAGTTCGCGGTTGAGTTTGAGCCGGTCGATATGAACGGAGGAACATTCCTTTTCAATCCTTTCCTTCTTGAGAAAATAGTCACGAACCCGTTCCGCTCGAACGAGAGACTATATCCGGTTGACTTCGGCGTTCCGCGTGAAGAAACCGTCATCGTCAATGTACAGCTACCGGAAGGTGTTACACTGGACGAGACTCCGGAACGTATTGGTATCGCGTTGCCGAACAGCGGAGGCCGTTATATTCTCGACGTCCGGCAGAACGGCTCCAGGCTCTCAGTGAATTCATTGCTCGCGATTAACCGCACGGTTTTCAGTTCCGAAGAATATCATTATCTTAAAGAGCTCTTCAACAGGATGATCAGCGTCAGCCGCATGGAGCTGGTCCTGAAAAGGCATTGATGTTTCACTGTTGACTGCCTTATGGCGATGCCGGCGGAAATTAAACCGGAATAATTGAACGTTAGTATAGGATTACTTGAAACTTGTTCAGGGATACCCTATGTTTATCCATTTTAGGACAACCGGACTATCTATGAAAAGAGGCATAATCGCAGTTCTACTCGCGCTGCTGGTAACATCAACCTACGGTCAGCAGGAGAATGATGCGCTGGAGGGAAACTATCCGTTGAATGAGCGCTACCAGGTTTTAAAGTCGAAATCTCAAAACTACAAGGAGTATAAGGTGATCCGGGAGAATGTGCTGGACGGATTCTGGCGTATCGTCCGCGATTCCGTGTCAGCGAAGCAGGCTGCGATCGCCGCGCGTGACCGGAACATCGGCGAATTAAAGAAAGACCTTTCCGAGACGCAGGCGGCCCTCAAAGAAAAAGAGGCGTCAATGCAGGAAATTGTCTATGACAGCACGCACATTAACGTTTTGGGTATCAACTTTTCCAAAGGTGTTTTTATTACCACCGTCGCGATAATTTTTGTGGGCCTTGTACTGGTCGTTCTGATGATTTCCGGACGGCTCAGAATGATTCACAGCTCGCTAAAGGAACGCGCGGACGCTTTCACCAGCCTCAGTACGGAATTTGAAGAATACAAGCGCAAGGCGATGGAAAAACAAACCAAACTTTCCCGCGAACTCCAGACGGAGCGCAACAAGCTCTCTGAAAACCGCGGAATGTGACCTGCGACCTGCCGCTTATTCCGTAAGTTCAAAAGTTGCCTTCCTCACATTCTCGGAATCACCGCCTACGAAGATTTCGAAAACCCCCGGTTCGGTACCCCATGTCCAATCCGCACGGTAGAACGAAAGGTCCTGTTCGCCAATGGTGAAGACCACCTCTTTCTTTTGACCGGCGGAAACCAGGATCTTTTTAAACGCTTTTAGTTCTTTCACGGGCCTTGTAACACTCGCTGTGACGTCACGAACGTACAGCTGCACAACCTCTTCGCCGTCGCGGGCGCTGCGGTTGGAGAGTGAAACAGATACGGTGAGCTTCTCCCCGCGTTTGATTTTTGCTGAACTCAACGTGACGTCAGAATAAACGAATTCCGAGTAACTCAATCCATACCCGAAGGGATAGAGTGCGGAATTCTTAATATCACGATAGCGCGATATGTATAGGCGCTGATTGGGCGCTTCGGAGTAGTCGCCGCCGTATGGACGTCCCGTATTCTTCTGAAAATAATAAAGCGGTATCTGGCCTACGCTGCGTGGGAAGGACACCGGAAGTTTGCCAGAGGGATTGTAATCGCCGAAAAGAACGTCAGCAATTGCATGCCCGCTCTCGGAACCGAGTGTCCACGTTTCCAATATCGCGGGGACGTTCTGATGCATCCAATTCAAGGTAAGCGGTCGTCCATTTACAAGTGTAACAACTACAGGCTTACCGGTTTTGTGTACGGCCTCAAGCAATTCCTGCTGAATACCGGGCAGACCAATTTCAGCCCGCGAGGCGCCTTCGCCATTCATGACTGCACTCTCGCCAACGACCATGATGACAATGTCGGCTTTCCGCGCCGCTGCCACCGCCTCTTCGATGTGCTTCTGCTCATTTGTATAGAGATCGCATCCTTTGGAGAATGTAACAACGGTGCCCTTATTCGCCCGTGCACGGATGCCTTCAAGCACAGACAC
>CBKWFZ010000698.1:0-2824 GCA_966673785.1 uncultured bacterium | reverse complement strand
CCACAATTTCATTTCACGAAGCCACAATTTCATTTCACGAAGATAGAAAGGTGAACAATATTTGCTATCAGCAAAGCAAGTATTGTTCCTTTCTTCGCTTCAGCGCATAATCCGAATCATATTTCCCCGTGGAGCCCCCCCTACAGGATTCAGCTGCTTATTCAGAGCGTACGTAAAACGTACCATGACATATCGCCCAAGATTGTTGGTTCGTTCGCGTTCAAAATAATTGAGGGTCGCTGATTGCGAGTAACCGACGTTACGATTCAGCACATTCACAACCCCAACGCTAAGCTCACCACTCCTGGCCTTTAGCAGGAACGCGGAAACACTAAGATCGAGTAGCGGGACCGATTGCTTGAACGCGCTGGTTAGATTCTTGTACATGAGGTATTCAAACGACCCATTCAGCGAAAAGCGCTTTAGAAACCTGAGATTGGCCTCAGAGGTCAATGTATTATTGTAGAATGACTGGTCCGCCTGTTCACCTGACGAAAAGGTTGACGATTGTCTGCTGATATCGGCCCCGGCGGCCAGGTCGAGAACTTCATTGTACCGGAAGTCATAGCGAATTCTTCCTCCAATCGTATTCTGGGCAGTCGCACTTTCCGTATCGTTGACAAGTACCGCTCCGCTTTGGTGGTTGAACCTTGCCACAAGGTTAACGCGACTCCTGATCGAATTGAAGGGCACACCAACGGAGATGTTTCCGAGTATCGCGGTATTGTTATCGACGTTAACTGGCCTTGATATGCGTACCCCTTCCGGCGTGAAGGACTGTGACACCGTGATCGCATTATCAGTAATACTTGCCTGAACGAAAGCAAAGACGCTCAAAAACGAAACCGGGTTGAATAAACTGGCGTGTAACCGCAAACTCTGCACATAAGCCGGGCGCAAACCGGGATTACCCGCATATAAATTGAACGGATCGCTGTTGTCGACAACCGGTTGGAGCTGCTCGATAGAGGGTTCCGTTACATTTGTTTCATAGTCGAGGCTGAGACGTCTGGTACTTGAAAATTCATAATTAAAGCGAAACACCGGCAGGACATTCACAAACGACTTGGCAATATCGGCTTCCTGAATAAGCAGTTGCCCCCGGAGGCTGGTGTGTTGCATGCTGCTACCGGTTGTTAACGAATACCGGCCTCTGTTCAGGCGGAAATTAATTCCGCCCTTATGGTATCGGTAGGCACTTTGATACGCGTTGCTGAGGTCTGCGTTAAGTTCGGATTCCAATCCATCGACGTCATACACGTATCTCCTGAAATCATTGTCGTTCTCCCGAAAGCTGTAGTTCCCTTCCAGATAACGCCGGTTTCCAAGTGGCTCTGTATAAGAAAGAGAAATTCCGTACGCGGTGTTTTTTACATCCTGAACGTTAGACTGGATAACATCAGTCTGTTCATTCCCCGTAATGAGTGTCGCATCCTGGGTCCCCGACCGTTGCATGTCCCCATAGTTGAATTGTACGCTCGCGGAGAACGTTCTTCCCTTTCGTGCGAATCGATGTCTCCATAACAATGTTGAATTCAGCGAGGCATTGTCTCCATCACTGGTCGTGCTGCGCGATCCCGAATTCAAAACGCCACCATCGTCATTTGTGAGCGAATTTGTAACGACTTCATCCATGCTTGTGGTATTTACGGTAAATCCGGCGGTAAGACGAATGGAATTCATGGAATCGATCTGGTGATCCAGCATCGTGTTGAACCTGTGGTTGTGATTTGTAGACATCCTGGCTGAATTCTCAAGCGATGTATTCGCTTTCCCTCCCGGCAAGTAGTTGGTTCGTTGCAGATCAGTGGCTATGTCACCCTTCAGCTGATTATAGAAGTAACTTGCGTTCAGTTCGGTTCCCTTTTTCAGGTCACGGTTAATGTTGGCACCCGTTGCATAGCTGGTCAAAATTCCGTTGTTCCTGTTTCCAAACGACAGGGGCACGCCGCTTTGATTGTCAGAGCCCACCTGTATCCGGACGGCCCCGCCTCTTCCCGACATCATCTGGCGTGAGCCTCCGGTGAAATTCATGTATTCGTCGATCGCGAATCCCTGTTGGTTTACATTGTTCGCGAGACCGAGGAACGAGATCTGATTTTCTTTTCGGAACCGGTTGATGCTGGCCTTACCCTCGAACCGCTCCTCCGATCCGGCACCTGCCATTAGGGTACCGAACGCTCCTTTCCTTTTTTCTTCCTTTAGTTCGAGATTGATTGTTTTTTCCCGTAGACCATCATCGATACCTGTAAAGGTTGTCTGGTCCGACTTTCGGTCATAGAGTTGCACTTTCGAAATTGCATCTGCGGGTAGATTACGCGTCGCCAGTCTGGGGTCGGTTCCGAAGAATGTTTTTCCGTCGACGGTTACCCTTCGCACTTGTTCGCCCTGCGCTCTTATGGTTCCGTCATTATCCACTTCGACGCCCGGAAGTTTTTTCAGCAAATCCTCCACAACGGCGTTCTCTTTTGTTTTAAAAGACTCCGCATCGAATTCAATGGTATCCTTCTTAATCACGACAGGTGGCTTTTCCGCCGTCACGGTGACCTCATCCAATTCGTCGACGCGAGTTTCCATGGTCAGCGTGCCAAGGTCCGTAAGCGACTCACTCTTTTGCAGATTCAATTCCTTTGATAAGGTCCGGAATCCCACGTAAGATACCTTGAGCAAGTATCGCAAGCGTTGCAGGTTCTTTAACTCGAAGACGCCGTTAACGTCCGACGGCGCGAAATTCACCAGAGAAGAGTCGCCTGCCGAAAGAAGCAACACGGTTGCCGAAGGTAGCGCGTTACCTGCGGAGTCTGCCAGAACCCCCCGTACGGTG
>CBKWFZ010000697.1:0-2825 GCA_966673785.1 uncultured bacterium | reverse complement strand
TAAGCGACTGCCACGCGACAAAGCCGATGCTATCCTGAACGAGATCTTATCCGGTGCACCGGTGGTTCCGATGAAAGAAATCCGACCCGCACGTTCCCACCGATGGGTGTACGCAGCGGCGGCGGTGGCCGGACTTTTGATCATGTCTGTTTTTGGAGTTTATCATTTTTACAACGACGCTGCAATGCCGGGTATCGTTAGCGTTGTGAAAGCGCGCGTCGAGGTTCCTGAGAACGAACACCGGCTTATCCAGCTTCCTGATGGCAGCACGGTAATATTGAATGCCGGCAGCACGCTCGATTATCCAGGTTCTTTCGATAGTCACGCGAGTCGCGAGGTGACCCTGGTTGGCGAAGGATACTTCGATATTCAACACGATTCAGCCAGGCCTTTTATCGTCCATACCGGTACACTGAAAACTACGGTCCTTGGAACCGCTTTTAATATTCGTGCGTATGCTGCCGACAACGACATCACCGTAACGGTTACCCGTGGTAAGGTGAGGGTTAGTGATGAAGAAAAGGAGATCGGTGTATTGACACCCGATCAGCAGATCACGTTTAACGGCAAGAACCGGAAATCGGAACACCAGCAGGTGAACAGTAAAGCAGCCGTGGCGTGGGCGGAGAATGACATTTTCTTCAATGAAATCACGGTCGGCGAAGCGGTAAAACGTCTCGAGGAAAGGTTTGGAGTCACGATTTCATTCGAAAACAACGGACTTCGTGAATGTCGGTTTACGGCTACGTTCGTGCATAACGAAGATCTAAGTCAGATTCTCGAGGTGATTTGCGAATTCAACAACGCCAGCTTCACGCGCGACGGTAGCGCAATTTTGATTACAGGAGACGGATGTTAAAACCTAATGATAAAACCTAAACTGAATAATCCAATGAGAACAGAAACCGGTCTGATAACCTGAGGAAAAAGGAAGCTTCCTGCCGAGGGCAGGAAGCCGTTCTGCGCCGACTGCCATCGGCGACAGATGTTTAAATAATTCCTAATCACTTAAACAATACAAAAATATGAATTTTTCTGTACCCCGTGCAGAAGGGAGACTCCCATTTAGTTCCCTGAAGGAGTGGCGAGATCTCATCCGGCATCCATTAACGAGACAGATTATGCGTATTAGTGTCCTTTTTCTGGCCTTGCTCATAACAAGCTTCGAGTTGCTGCTGGCAACTCCGGCCGACGGCCAGGGAACAAAGGATGTGGAGGTTGTACTATCACTGGAAAACGAATCACTGGCCAGTGCAGTCCGGAAAATCGAGAAAATAACGCCTTTCAGGTTTGTCTATCGGTACAAGGAAATTGCCGAGGTCGACAGGGTCAACCTTCCTGAGGCGAAACGCACCGTGGCTGAAACGCTAACGTTAATCCTCAGCAACACACCGTTCACATATAAGGAAATCAACCGGAACATTCTGATTGTCCGGAGGCAGCAGACCACATCTGCCGAGCCATTTTCTGAATCGCCTGCCGTCGCAGATCACACCGTAACCGGAACCGTCATGGAAGTTGATGGCGGATCACTTGCAGGTGTCAGCGTGATTTTGAAAGGAACAACGCTTGGGACCGCTACCGATGCGGATGGGAAATATACGCTCACGCTTCCTGATGGCGAGGGCATACTGCAGTTCTCATACATCGGATTTGAAACGCAGGAGATTGCCGTCAACAACCAGACAATAATCAATGTATCGCTGGTAGCTGATATTACGTCCCTCGATCTCGTCGTTGTGACGGCACTTGGCGTAACGCGCGAGGAGCGTTCTCTCGGATATGCGACCCAACAGGTCGAAGGCGAAAACCTGACATTCACGAAGGAACAAAACGTACTCGGTTCGTTGGCGGGAAAGATCGCCGGCGTACAAGTAGTCGGATCTTCGGGAGCCAGCATGGGGGGCACGCAAAAAATCAAGATTCGTGGCGTGAACTCGATCACCGGCGGAGATCAACCTCTGATCGTAGTCGACGGTACGCCGATTTCCAATGCAAATTTCTCAGGTGCGTCCGGCGTTGACCTGGGTAATTTAGGCCAGGATATCAACCCCGAGGACATCGAAACCGTGAACGTGCTCAAAGGCCCTGCGGCTTCCGCGCTTTACGGTATCCGCGGCCAGTATGGCGTCGTCATGATCACGACAAAAAAGGGAGGCAAGGCACGGCCGGTTTCCGTGGAGCTGAACTCTGCATTTTTCGTTGAGAAGGTCGGCAATTTTATGCCGTATCAGAATCAGTATGGTGGCGGATCGAGTCAGAACTGGCGAACATTGCCAAATGGCGACAAGTATGTAGACATGTCTGTTGACGAAAGTTGGGGACCAAAGATGGATGGCACACTCGTGCGCGATGTTTTCAGCTTTTATCCGCAGGATCCGACGTATGGACAGCTCACTCCTTTTGTTCCACACCCTGATAATATCAAGGACTATTTTGAAACCGGTTACAGCTGGAACAATGGTATATCGGTATCCGGTGGAGGCAATAACACAAATTTCCGGATCAGTTTCAATGACACCCGCGTCGAAGGCGTGGAGCCTAATACATTTTTGCGTAGAAATAATGTCGGCGTGAGTGCCGGAATGGATATCACCAAAAAGCTCAACGTTGCCGCAAATATCAATTACGCGACAAACAACGCGCAACGGCCGGGTCAAGGGTCCGAAGACGGATCACGATACCTCAATCAATGGTTCCAGCGCAATGTTGATATGAATCGCCTGAAAGATTATCAGTACGCAGACGGAACGTTTGTCCAATGGAATTTACGGCGGCCGAATGCGTCAACGGGCGAAATGACAAACTTTGCTCCATTGTATTGG
>CBKWFZ010000696.1:0-2828 GCA_966673785.1 uncultured bacterium | reverse complement strand
CGCCTGGAATCGCGCCTTAGCGACGTTGCTTGCATTTGCTTGTGTAATCATGACTTTTGATGTTTTGTTCCTCCATTGGATTTGGGTGCCTGGAAATCGTTACAAAATCGTTCAGGAAATTTTCAGGCGACTTTTTGTAACGGTTTTGCCGGTGCCTGATCTAATGGTTATGAAAGATGAGATCACTCCGGTTCAGCTGACGCTGGAACCTGGAAAGACGTACCTCTGGTGCCAGTGTGGATTATCAAAAAATCAACCGTTCTGTGATAATTCACATGAGGGAACGACGATAAGCCCCAGGGTGTTTTCTGTTTACACGCGCCGGACCGTCTGGCTTTGCGTGTGTAAGCGGACGAAGACGGTACCGTATTGTGACGGCTCGCATTTGAAAGTTGAATGATATAAATTGGTTGAACACCATGGAACCAGCAAGACTAACTGACCGTACACCCGCACAGCTATCCGACGCGGAACTCGTACGGCGTATTCTGGCCGGAGAAAAGGCATTGTTTGAAATCCTGATGCGCAGGTACAATCAGACTGTGTTCCGAATAATCCGAAGCTACCTGAAAGACCAGGATGAAGTCGAGGACGCGATGCAGAACAGCTACCTTAAGGCGTTTGACAGGCTGTATCAGTTTCAGGGTAGTGCATCTTTCTCAACGTGGCTGATACGCATTTCCATTAATGAAGCGCTCCTGCGTCTGAAGCACATCAAAAGAAACAAGCATGTATTTCTTCATGCCGGCGAGTATCGTGCAGGGATATCTCCGGTGAATCAGATTCCCGATAAACAAATGAATCCCGAAAAAGCGATGATCCGGCGGGAAGCGCGGCAACTGCTCGAGGAAGCGATTGACAAGCTGCCGGAAAAGTACCGTGTAATCTACATGCTGAAGGAAGTTGAAGGGCTCGAGAACGCACAGATTGAGGAAGCGCTGGGGATCTCCGAAAGCAATATCAAGGTGAGGCTGCATCGTGCCAAAAAGCTGCTTCAGGAAAGCTTGTTTGCATTGACCTCAGGAGGCGAAGTGTTTGAGTTCGGCAACCGCCGCTGCGACGCCGTTGTGAGTTTTGTAATGAGGCGGATCTGACTTCCCAAGACTGACACTTCGCTTGCAGTGACGCAGCAGCTGATGCTGCAAGGCACAGGTGCATCCAATGATTATCTTTAAAAGATCATTGACTGACGATAACCCGTTTAGTACATTTACTCGACTCAAACGCGCCGCTTAATCCGTTATCTATTATCACTAATCCAGCTTATTCCAAGGCACATGAAAATCCCGGGTTTTGTCCTCTGCTGTGCATTTCTGACACTTTGTTCCTGCGGGTCTGACGAGAACGATCCTGTTGATCCGATCGTAGGCACCTGGAAGCGCAATTTCTACCAGTTTAAGAATCTGCCTGGGACGCATAAGAACTATGAAAACCTGATGTTGCCATCACATTATGTACCAAGCACCACCGGCATTTATGACGACAAATCATACGAGCTTACGTTCAATGGCAACCACACCTTTAATCGGATACTGGTATTTTCGAGTGCCTCAGGATACATTGACAAAGGCACGTGGGAAATAAATGGCAATCAGCTTACGTTAGACTCTGAAGAATCAAGCAACGACGAAGTGTATACGCTGCACTCAAATTCCGGCAGTACGATGGCATTCTATCAGTGGCAGACGTGGCTCCTGCTCCCCGACGGAGTTATTGACACATTGGATGTGGACTATTTCGACGCAAACGCAGAAATGCTTTTCGATAGGTACGCGGACGAAGTCGAATTGAAAATGTATTACTTCTTCGAGAAACCAAAGTAGGTTATTGTTTTTGCTGACGTCTTTCGGCTACATCTTCTCCAACCGGACTTTGGCCGCTGATCGTTGATACGCCTTCACCAATTCAAACCATACTACCGCAATGACACCCGTCAACGACGCGGTCAGGGCCTGGCCGAATGAAAGCGTTGTGAATTGGAAGAAAACCGACACCGGCTCGATTACGATGAAGGCCGCTGTCAGTACCGTTGTAACAAGAATAATTGCCGGCACCAGGGCGTTCTTATACCGGATAGTCGTTGCGATCGAATAATAAAAGGACCGGTTTACCAGCGTAAGAAAGATATTTGCCGAGATCAGCGTGACGAAGACCATCGTGCGGGTAATCGCTTCGTCGTGAAATTCGCGGTAAGCGTATTGATAAATGAGCAGTATCCCTGCCGTGATGGCGATTCCCTGCACAATGCTTACGCTTAACTCACGCCAGCTGAAGAACGTGGTGCTTAAGGGACGCGGCCTCCGGATCATGACGTTCTTCTCCAGCGGTTCATTCTCATAAATGATCGAGCAAGTCGGCCCCATAATCAACTCCAGAAAGATAACGTGAACCGGCGTGAAGATAGCAGGATATGCCCAGCCAAGGACCAGCGGAATGAATACCGTTAAAATTATCGGTATGTGAATCGAAATGATATACTGAATTGCCTTCTTCAGGTTCCCGTAGATCTTCCTCCCGGTGGCGATGGCGTCGATCATTCTTGCAAGGTTGTCGTCTGACAACACTATTGAAGAAACCTCCTTCGCGATCTCCGAACCTTTTTTCCCCATGGCGATACTGATGTGAGCCGCTTTCAGGGCGGGCCCATCGTTCACGCCGTCTCCGGTCATTGCAACGATGTGGCCATTCGCCTTCAGCGCGTTTACGATCCGAAGCTTTGCCTCAGGAAACATCCGCGTGAATACATTGTACTCCGTTACGGTCTTGTTCAGATCGGCAGTTGACAGCGACATCAGCTCGTCGCCGCTCATCGCCTTATCATAACCGCG
>CBKWFZ010000695.1:0-2830 GCA_966673785.1 uncultured bacterium | reverse complement strand
TACCGTCGCGCCGGTGAAACTCAATCAACTCATCCGCAAAATAGCCGGGTTGCAGTTTCGTGCCAAGTTCTGCCTCAAGGTCACTGTTTCGGGAAAACAGTTTGACTGATTTGCCCAGTAATTCTTCACGGGTGAAACTCATCGCGTCAAGAACATTCTGGCTGATGGAGACAAACCGGAATCGGGAATCAAGAATAATGTGATCGCGAAAAATCATTCCGATCCGCTGCTGGATCTCCGAAGTAAGAATCAGTTGCCTTGATATGTCGGTTCGCATTGCGGAATCAAATGGAAAGCCCCGGTTTTTCCCGGGACTCCTTCTCTGTTAGAGATTTATATATGAAGCGATTATACGAGTAAAGGTAACGCAATTCGGAATACGCCTCCAGGGTGAACGAGCAAGTGGGCCGTTCGGGTGAGTATCCGGATAAGATTAATTGATTCTCAGGAGGCGACCCGGGCCCCTACTCTGGCGAGAAAGCCTTCTTTTTTTCGTTTTGAGACGTCCAGAGACACATCATTATCCATAATGACATAACCTCCGTCACCGCGTACGTATTTCTTGATGTGGGCGAGATTAACGAGGTAGGAATTGTGAATCCTGAAAAAATTCCGTTCGCCAAGCAGATCCTCGTACTCTTTCAGGGTTTTGCTGACGACATGTTTCTTGTCGGAAACCATTATAATTTCAGTATAGTTACTTGCCGCCTCGCAATAAAGAATATCATTTACCTTTACAAAGACCAGTCCGTCGGCAGTGGGCAGCGCGAGTTTGTAAGCGTCTGCGGCCCCGCTGCGCAGATTTTCAAACAGGCTGCTGATCCGGTCCTCGATATTACCTGCATCATTTTTTCTTACCTTTTTAATCGCTTCCTGCAGATCAGTAATGTCAATCGGTTTTAACAAGTAATCGATTGCAGAATATTTAAAGGCTTTGATGGCATATTCTGCATAAGCGGTCGTGAAGATGACCGAGAAGTTGATATTTCGGATTTTTTCCAACAAATCAAACCCTGTTTCCCGCTGTAACTGAATATCAAGAAAGACGATATCCGGGTTGTTCTTTCTAATGGCATCGATTGCTTCGCCGATATTCTGGCATAACGCAACGACCTCAACGCCTTCGCAAAAATCCTCAATCAGAATCCGTAAACTTTCACGGCTTTTTAATTCGTCGTCGACAATAACGGCCTTAAGCATGGTCAGGTAGGGTTGTCCAATGAAGGTAGATCAAATCCGCTGAATTTCAAAAACGACACGCCCCGGCTGCGTAAGATATGCGTCCCTTCTGAAAGCTTTTTCCAAAGCAGCTGTTCCAGGGCAAGATCAACAAACAACTGTTTTCAAAGAAGCTGATCAACCATTCATGTCCGGCCGCTCAATATGAACCACCGGTTACTCATTTGCGGTATGGCCGTTTTACCCGATGTGCTAATATTCGGAAAAAAAGCTAAACAGCTATGACGGCCATTCCTTTCCGTTTTGTAAGACGTGCCCACGTAGACGCACTTCATCGACAAGTGTCAGCTCAACAAACCATAATCGCACAGGCAACCGATTTCGTCAAACAAATCGAATCCGGAAATTTTAATGCAAGCTATGGCCGGCGTGACAGTGACGCCGTTCAGGATCTACTTGGCGCATCGCTTGAAAGTATGCGCGACAAGCTTAAGTCTTTTGCAACCGAAGAAAAACAGCGGCACTGGATAACGGAAGGAATTGCAAAGTTCGTTGACATTCTTCGCTCCGGGCATGAAATAAACGAGCTCGCCGACGAGATCATCAGCAACCTGGTTCGTTACCTGGAAGCAAACCAGGGTGCGCTGTTCATGCTGAACGACGACAACCGCGACGACATTTTTCTGGAAATGATCGGGTGTTATGCCTATAACCGTAAAAAATTCCTCCATCAACGAATCAATCCCGGACAAGGTTTAACAGGACAGGTATTTCTCGAAAAGAGCACGTCCTACATGACGCACCTTCCTGATAATTATATTCGCATCACGTCAGGTCTCGGGGAAGCACTTCCAAAGAATCTCCTGATCGTGCCGCTCAAAATAAACGAAGAGGTGCTTGGTATCGTGGAACTGGCGTCATTCAAAACGATCAAACCCTACCAGATACACTTTGTAGAAACGATTGCCGAAAGCATTGCATCTACGATCTCCACGGTACGCAATATGGCGCGAACCCAAAAACTGCTAGAGGATACACAATTGCAGTCGGAACAAATGCGTGCGGTAGAGGAGGAAATGCGGCAGAACATGGAGGAGCTTGAGGCGACCCAGGAAGAAATGAGACGGGCGCAGCAAAAAACCGAGACCGCTCTTCGTGAAATCAGCGAAAAAGAAGCTTACATGCTTAACATGTTAAACGCCTCAGTGGACGGAATCCTAACCGTGGACAACGAACTGAACGTCGTGCTGGCGAATAAGGTGATTCGTGATACGTTTCGCGCACAGGGATTTGATGTTGTTCCGGGATTCGAGATTTCGAGGCTGAGCCCTCCAGGCCAGGAAGAAGCGTTCATTCTGCCTTACCGGAAAGCATTGAGTGGAGAAACCTTCGAGACGGAAAGGAGCTATTTTAAGCACGACTATCTCATCACATACAACCCGATACGGGATACTGAGAATAACATCATCGGTGTCAGCGTATTCACTAAAGATGTCACCGAGCAAGCCACACTTCGTCGTCAGAATGAAACTATTCATGCCGGCGAAAAGCAACGTATGGCGGTGTTGGAGAATTACAGGAACGTCCTGAAAGAGATGGTGAAGAACGATGATATTCAGAACGGCAATCTGAACGGCGCCCTCGAAGAAAT
>CBKWFZ010000694.1:0-2835 GCA_966673785.1 uncultured bacterium | reverse complement strand
CCCTGCTGTGCGTGCTGCTGACGGCCCCCGTTTTCTGCCAGGTTCAAACCGGAAAGGCTTCCTTTTATGCGGACAAGTTCGAAGGCGCGCGAACGGCCAGCGGCGAAAAGTATAAGAAGAACAAGTTAACCGCAGCGCACAAGTCGTTGCCGTTCGGAACGAAAGTGAAAGTGACAAATCTGGGCAATAACGAATCCGTTGTTGTTGTCATCAACGATCGCGGACCATACGTTGAAGGTCGCATCATTGATGTCTCCAGGGCAGCTGCCGAAAAACTTCGTTTCGTAAACCAGGGCATTGCCGAGGTGACCATCGAGGTTGTTGATCCCGGCGATGGCAAAACAAAACAAACCGAGATACGGATTGAAAACGTCGCCGTTGAAGAAAAGGAATTTTATGAGTTCCGTATTGAACGTACCCGCCCCAACGGATTTGGCGTACAGATCGGCAATTATCAGGAGCTCGTGAACCTGATGCGTCTCGCTGAAAACCTGAAGCAGTCATATAAGAAAGAAGTGACGGTCCAGGTAAAAGTCCTCAATGGAGTTAAGTACTATGGATTAATCCTCGGACATTTCAGCAGCCGTGTAAAGGCGGAACAGTTTCGTTCGGAAATAAAACAAAAGTATCCGGATGCATTTATCGTCGAGTTCGACCGCATGTAAATCTGCTCCGGATACACCGGGAAGGTAGTGGTTCATGGAATGGCTTGGTTACATCTTCTCTGTGTTGATCGGACTGATACTCGGTCTGATAGGAGGAGGCGGCTCTATTCTTTCGATACCCATTCTGGTTTACATCTTTCACATCGACGCAGTAACAGCTTCAGCATATTCGCTCTTCATCGTTGGGATGACAAGCCTTACCGGTGCGATCCCGAAATACAAGGAACACCTTGTTGATCTGAGAACAGGACTGCTTTTCGGAATACCTTCTATACTGACCATTTTCAGTACCAGGAAATGGATCATACCGGCGATTCCCGACATTGTACTCCAGACGAATGTTTTGATCCTTCCGAAACGCGCCTTGATTCTGGGCGTGTTTGCCTTACTAATGATCACCGCTTCCGTGACCATGATCAGAAATGTTTCACGTTTCACGGCTGATGATCATCGTTACAATGTTTTGTTGTTGATCGTTCAGGGGATCCTGATCGGATTTCTGACGGGGTTTGTCGGGGCCGGCGGCGGATTCCTCATCATTCCAGCTCTTGTTCTCCTTACCGGTCTTCCGTTCAAGACGGCGGTGGGAACATCGTTGTTTATTATCGCCATCAATTCCCTACTGGGTTTTCTTGGTGACGTTCTGAACTATGCGATAGAGTGGCGCTTTCTCCTCACGATCACAGGGCTCGCAATCATCGGAATTCTTATCGGTCACCGCTTCTCGGGTCAGGTTTCATCGAACCATCTGCGGCGCGCATTTGGGTGGTTTGTGCTTGTTACCGGGCTCTACATTCTGACCCGCGAAATGGCAGCGATTCTTTAGCCGGTAATGGCAGCGATAAGTTCGGCGGCGGCCCGTTCGGCTGAGATCAACGCGCCGTTTACACTACCAGCATCGCCGGAGAAATCGGTCGCCTCGCCGGCGAAGAATACTTTGTTTTGCAACGGAGTCGCCAGCGTTTCGCGATCGGCATTTGTTCCTCCCGATTTGAGGTACGACATACTTCCCTTGATAAAAGGTTCCTTACCCCAATCCTGAATGGCAGCGATAAATTTGTCTTCGATCGGATCCCGGCGCGCATCCACGGTCGCCGTGTCCCCGAACATCAAATCCAGTTCCTGCAGAATAAGCGGGATCGCATCATATCCCAAAGGCGAGAATTCCTCGGCCTTCTCACCCGAGAGGGTCACCTGTAACGTCCTCGGAGCCGCGCTCCTTCCGACAGCCGCGTTGAAATACTCAGGTATCTCACCCCCGTAAATGCTTCGGAAGTTATCGCCCCAAAAATTTCTTCGGAAATCGATCGCATACCGGATAGCACCATCCATACCTATTTTGCCCAGCGCATTTTGTTTTGACGCCGGGAGCGCAGGACTAAACGTAACATCACCGGCTTTTAGGATAGACACTGGCACGGTGACAATCACTTTGTCAACTTCGGTTGTGAAAGGCTGAGGAGAACCGTTGGTGATCACTTCGCCGGATAATACGATCCGTTCGCCGGAGTAATCGATATTTTTGATGACCGTATTCAACTGCGTTTTCTCCGAGCCGCGGATGAAGCCTTCAATGAGCACATCCGCCATCGGCGTATTTGACAAAAGTATAATGTTATCGTTTCGTTGCCTCAGATTAGCATTTTCGGCAATTCCACCCATGCCGAGTCGCGTATTTGACGTCCCGTACATGTTCCCGATGCGCCCGCCTAACAAGGCGAATTGTGTCGCTGGTACGCCTGCGGCCTGGGCTGCCTGAAGTACGGTTCCCGACGACCCGGCATTTGCAGCGATATTCTGAATGAAGTTATACGCTGCTTCAAAGTCAGCGTTTGCGAGCGCCGTTTCAAGGTCGACCAGGGAATTGTTTACCCAATAGCGGATATCCGCGTCCGCATTTAGCGATAGCGTTGTAAACTTTTCTTTCTGAACAAATCCCGCCCAGATGGAGTCATCACCGAAGATCCTGTCAGCCCCCAGCTCGACCGGATAGTCACTGCTTACTTTGCTGTGAGGATTGAGCCAGAGTGATTCAGATGGTTTTTCAAACGGGCGTAAGGTCTTCACGCGCCCTCCTATTTTATCGGACGCCTCGTAGACGACAACATCGAGTCCTTTCGACAGCAGGAAGTCGGCGGCATACAGGCCGGCGGCACCGGCTCCGATCACC
>CBKWFZ010000693.1:0-2843 GCA_966673785.1 uncultured bacterium | reverse complement strand
TGAGCGGCAGCGCAGCGGTATTATTGTCGGTATAAGTTCTGTCGCCGGTGACCGTGGCCGTCAAAGCAACTACCTTTACGGAAGCGCGAAAGCAGGATTCACCGCCTACCTTTCCGGACTTAGAAACCGGCTCTACAGAAACAATGTTCACGTTCTGACCGTCAAGCCCGGGTTTATGAAAACGCGCATGCTTGAAGGAATGAAAACCCCTGGGCCGATCACTGCCGAGCCGCAGCGCGCAGCTGCTGCAATCCATCGGGCAATTCAAAAGCGGCGTAATGTAACGTATGTGCTTTGGATGTGGCGTTACATCATGGCCATCATCTGCGCGATTCCGGAATCGGTCTTCAAGAAACTGAAGCTTTAAGCTATTCTATAAAACGCCGTAGCGACAAAGACGGGGGTGAGCTACCATTTTTGCGGATAGCTCGATCGTTATCCCGACTGTTCCATTTGTTTGAAGATTTCCGCGAGATGTTCGGCCACAATTGCATTACCGTTAGGGGACACGTGGCACCAGTCGATATAAATGTATTCATCCTTGCTCAACACGCTGCTCAGGTCGTGAATCCACGGATGTTGCCGTTCCGCGATCTTTTTCTGAATGCGTGCATAGATATCCGCAAAATTGGCTCTCAGATCATCATCAATTTTGAGATGATCCGTTTTGGGATTGCCGACAAGTGCGGCCGGTTGCAGGATCGCGATAAACTTTCCGCCGCGGCGGGTCACGATTTCATGCGCCATTTCCCAGTTCAGCATAAACATCTCTGCAATTTCCTCTGCCTTGCGCGGATTGCTGATACAATCGTATGGAGATTCGCCTTGTCCGGGTTCCCGGTAGCGTGCCATGAGAAGCAGGATGTTCTCAATAAACGCCTTGTTGAGCGCTTCCTTGACGTAGGCTGACTTGGGCACATAGATCTTGTTTCGAAACATAGGAACAAGCCTGTGAGCCGGAAGCTCGTTAATTTCCGACGGACACAGAAATGCGGCGTCGTTCACACCGTCATAAAAGACGACAACGTCAGGACTGATTTTCTTGCTGTAGAGTGAAATGAGTGCATCGACTTCCTGTCGGGTATTGTAGGCCAGCTGTCCGTGATTGACCACATTATATTCCGGGTATTTCTCGTTGAAGAGTGCCGGGATCGTGTGCTGGTCATCCGATCCTTCGCCCCACATCGTAGACCCTCCGAAAAAGTGAACGGATCGCGTGCGCTCACCGTCGAATGCAGGCGGAATATGCTCGCGGTTTCCCTGTTGATTCACGGTTGTCGTTGTGCCTTTGTACGGAAGCGACTTCCACCCTACAAAAGGATAGTATTCAAATTTCAGGCTGTTATAATCACTAAACACCGCCTTGGCATGATCGCGGCTGCCTTCGTAGTTGGGGAGTTGGTCGCGCGTTGCCCGGGTGTTCTTTAAGAACAGGCCGCACACCCAGTTTACAACAAATAAGAGGACCAGAAAGGAGATGACATTTACTGCGATGACCTTAAGGATGCGAAGTGCTTTCACAACAATTGGTTTTTTAGATTTTAAAACAAACAGATGCCAGCCTTACAATGATCCGGAAAAATAAAGACCCGGTCAAATGGCCGGGTCTTTAAAATTAAAACGGGTGGGCTTTTATCAGTCCCTTATGATGACCTTCTCTTTGCCGATAATCCGGCCCTGGTTTGCCACGAGTACGTAAATGCCCGGAACAATCCTGGAGGACGGTTGAATCGCAACTCCCTGACGTACCTCATCGGCGGCAAACGTTCTTGAATAGAACGATTTTCCAACCAGATCAAGCATTCTTATTTCCACCGGGGCATCGGATTCAGGCTCCAGTCTTACGAAGATATTATCAGCGGTTGCCGGGTTCGGATAAACGTTCACCCTGAAAGGTTCCACCTCAGGTTGTTCGACAACCACTGCGCTGCCCACGCGGGCGGCACTCACATTTTCACCCGGTACAGGAGGATTTGCTCCGCTCTTCAGGGCGCTGTCCGGAATGGTTACCCATGCCTCGCCCGTGTCAGGTCCCTTATATTGAACCGTGAGCGACTGACCACCGGTGTACTCGAAGTAACGCACATTGATACTCTGCGGACCGGAGGAAAGCGCGATCACCGCACTGGTCACCGTTACGTTACCATGCGTTCCGTCATTGTCCACGCGAACTACATTGTTCAGCGTAAGGCGGCTACCGTCATCGGAGGTTGTCCGGAACTGATAGTTACCGGCGTTGTTGATGTAGAGATTGCCGTAGAATTCAAAAAAGAAGAAGTCTTCCTGTGTGCGTGGAGCCAGTGTAAAGTTCGGGACGTGGCCGGTAAATTCCGGAGCGTTCCAGTTGGTGATCTGGTCGAGGTCGGTCCAGGCTCCGGTTGCATGCCCGTAATTAAGTCCTGTTACATAGGTAGTCCCAACAACCGAAGGAGTAACGTCGGAAAGATTTCCGCCAAGGTCTTCGGCGTAGACGCTGATGTAATATGCGGTGTTCATTGGCAGTCCTGTGAGCGTAAACGTCGTAGCTGCAGAGCCCGTTGCCGCGGTACTATTTCCATACGTTACATGATACTGGCGGATACCGGTGTTGTCCGTCGCGCCAGTCCACGCAAGGCTGATACTACTTGTCGTATTTCCAGTAACGATCACGTTGGACGGAGCACCCGGAGCTTCGTTATCGGCGTGCGTGGTGATAACGAGATTTGTATTAACGTTATCGCTAGGCGCATACTTCGACCGGCCTGTTCCTGTGAAAGCGCGGATCTTGTACTGGTAAGCAACTGACGGCTCAAGCCCGCTGTCCTGGAACGTCGTAACGTTAGGACCGGTTTTACCTGCGAGCC
>CBKWFZ010000692.1:0-2845 GCA_966673785.1 uncultured bacterium | reverse complement strand
TATGATAGAAATGCGTGTAGACATGATCGTTGTCGCGTGCTGCCTGATCCGGTATTTGCTGCAACACCATGCGTTCAACCGCATTCGGGTTTCAACCTATTCACTAAAGGAAGGTGTTTTGGCGTACATGGTGAGAACGAGGCTCAAACAATGACGAACAAGTTTATAATCCGGATATCGTTTTATCCTTCGGATACTTCACCTCGAATTTGTAGACTACCTTACGCTGCTCCTGTGGTTTGAGGGTTAATTCCCACGACAACTTGCCGGTCACTGCATCGTACCTTGCGTTTCCGTTATCAAGCAGACTCACTTCAATCTGATTGTTTTGCGATATCGGGATTTGGTCCTCCAGCATGATTGTTACCGGCTCATTTCGTGTGTTCCGTATGCTGATCTCAAAACCTGATGTCTCACGTGTGTTCGATCCCACAAACCGTCTCGACGTAAAGTCTTTTACTTTCTCGCGTTTGACAACGATGCGTTTGTCGCGACCCATTGAAATTGAAAGCGTATCGGTGATTTGCTGCGGATTGATAAACGTCTTTCCTACGAACGCGCCCTCCATAAAAACATTGGCTTCGCCAGGCAGAAGGTTAAGAGCTTCCCAGGCCGTCGCGCGTGCCATCAGAAACGCGTCGCCGTCGAGCTTTGGCGCCGCTGCATACCTGTATGAAGCATCGACAGAATGGGTGGCAATATCAACCACTGTTGGATTTCCGCCCGAGGCCACCGTATAAGGCAAGCCAATCGAAAAACGCGTGCTCAGGCTTGATTGCTGTATCGTAACGGACTGAGCCACGCTGCCTGCATCCAGTTTGATGTCGACCAACTCTTCATCCGCAGCCTGCGCCGCAGCCGGTGCCTCCCGTTTCGCCTTTTCAAGGTAAACAGGCGATCTGACCACTGGTCTGTAGAAGTCGAGATACCATGGCAACAGATCCGGCTTTACTCCGCCGAGTGCGGGATTGCCTGTGCTGAGGGTAAGCCTGACGTTATTCCAGTCCTCCCCCGTCGATTGATAAACATTCGCTTTGTACTGAAGTTTCAGCGGTCGGTTCGTTGATTCGCCGCGGATATCATAGAGCGGGTTCCATCCGGCATTGGCGACCACGTAAGTAAGTTCAAGCTGAACATTGGTGGCGGCATCTGCGTCGACACTAACGACAACTTCACTTGTATTGCGAAGCATCAGGTCGTTCTGTTCCTGAAACTGCCGTTGTACCTTTACCAGAGACTCATTCAGGATCGTTATCCGCTTGTCGTACCGCGCCTTCTGCTCGGCAATTTCCGTAAGACGGGTTCGAAAAAAATCCGCCATCGCTTTTAGTTCCTGGACCGACAGATTCTGGTTTGCTCCGCCGATTTTCTGATTACTGAGAATCAGCTGTTCTTCCTTGTTCGCTATTTCTTTATTCGCCTGCGTTTGCTGGATCTGGTCCTTGAGTAGCTGCAGCGAGTCCTTAAGTATCCGCATGCGCGGAGGCAACGTGAATTCAGTCAGGTAGTTTTGCCGGTGGGTAACACCAAGAATAGTGAATCTCCCGGTACCTGAAACCTGAATGCTCTGCGGGTCTAGCCGTGATGTGAGTCCCGCGATAACCAATGTCGACCTTCCGGCATCTATTCGGGCCGTTGTGCTCCGGTTCACCTGGGCACGGTTGAGAAATACCGTGACCTCTCCTATTCGTGAGTCAATTCGTTTTTCCGGCTGCGCCGTCGCTGTCAGATTAAAGACAACTGCGGTGAGGATGACTAGTGTTTTCATTTTTGATCGATTTATTTCCAAGGTCCTTGCATGTGAGATTCGGATAGACAGGCATTTCCATAATCCGAAAGCGGAATTTTGAAGGCGACCGGGGGCTGTAAGTTAAAATAATCCAACAAAATCCGCCCGATTCGGGCAGGCCTGCGCGAATTCTTTAATATTTGTGCGTGGAAAAAATTATGGATGAAATCTTTTCATTGTCGCGGCTGCGTGAGTTTACGAACGTCGTATTCCTGAAAATGGGGTGCCCCGAAAGGGAGGCCGGAATTGCTACCGATGTATTGCTCAATGCTGACCTCAGGGGAATCGATTCCCACGGCATCGCACGTTTGTCCGGCTACCTGCGCCTTTGGGAAGCGGGTCGGATTAACGCAAAACCGGCGATTCGCATTGTACATGAGTCGCCCAGCACAGCTGTTGTTGATGGCGACGGTGGTCTTGGACTCGTTGTGGCACCCAGGGCCATGGAAATCGCTATTGAAAAGGCGCGCATCGCGGGAACGGGGTGGGTTGCTGTCCGTAATTCGAACCACTTTGGAATTGCAGGACACCATGCCATGATGGCGCTCCCCCACGATATGATCGGCATGGCGATGACCAATGCAAGCCCTCTTGTGGCTCCGACCTTTTCCGTCGAACGATTATTGGGAACGAACCCCATTGCGGTTGCGATCCCCGCAGATAAGCAGCCCCCTTTCGTAGCGGATTTCGCCACCACAACGGCGGCCAATGGCAAGCTTGAGATCCTGCAGCGCAAGAACCTTGATGCGCCGTTAGGATGGGTGCAGACGAAGCAGGGAGCGCCGTCCACCAACGCAAATGAATTGAAATCCGGAGGCGCCCTCATTCCGCTCGGATCGGATCGCGAACATGGAAGTCACAAAGGCTTTTGCCTTGGTGCGTGGGTCGATATTTTTTCAGCAGTACTTTCCGGCGCGAATTACGGGCCATGGGTCCCTCCTTTTGTCGCATTCCTTTCTCCTCCGGATGATCCTGTTGGCAGAGGTATCGGACATTTCTTTGGCGCGATGCGGGTTGACGCATTCAGGCCAGCCAGTGAGTTTAAAGCACACATGG
>CBKWFZ010000691.1:0-2846 GCA_966673785.1 uncultured bacterium | reverse complement strand
CCCGGGAAGGAACCTGCGCCTGACGCCGTTCATCCTGGACTACCTCTGAATGGCGAGTCACGTCTGCCGAGTCTGCTCCTCGTTGAAGACAACGAAGACTTCCGGTTCTACCTGAAGGACAACCTGCGCATGCATTACAACATCATAGAAGCCAGAGATGGTAGAGAAGGATGGAGTAAATTGTTGTCGGCGCTTCCCGATCTTGTAGTCAGCGATATCATGATGCCTGGCATGAACGGACTTGAGTTTTGCAGGAAGATTAAGAACGACGTCCGCGTAAGCCACACACCGATAATCCTGCTTACCGCCCGCACGGCCGAAGAGCAAAAGCTTGAAGGTTTTGAAAGTGGTGCCGATGATTATATCACCAAGCCTTTCAATTTCGAAATTCTGCAATCGCGCATCCGAAATCTTATTCATCAGCGTGAAATTTTCCAGAAGGAAATCAGGCAAAAGATAGACGTGCGTGCCAGCAGCGTGGAGATCACTTCACTGGATCAGAAACTCATTCAGAACGCGATCAGGATCGTCGAAGAGCGAATCGGGGATGCGGATTTTTCGGTGGAAGATCTCAGTCACGAACTTGGTATGAGCCGCGTACACTTGTATAAGAAGCTGCAGGCGCTTACCGGTAAGTCGCCCCTTGAATTCATCCGAAGCATTCGTCTTCAGCGCGCCGCCCAGCTGCTCGAGAAAAGTCAGCTTACCGTTTCCGAGGTGGCGTATAAAGTGGGCTTCAATAATCCGAAATATTTCGCAAAGTACTTTCGCGAAGAATTCGCTGTACTTCCTTCCGCGTATGCCGCCGGGAAAAGGAACGGAGGGTAAGCTCCGTCAGTACGAAATAAAAAGGCTCCCGTTACGGGAGCCCAATCCTTAACCTCTGGCCGACAACTATTGATTAAACAGAGTCTGAATGTTTGCCCAGTCCAGTTTGTAGTACACGCCATTCTCTTCGATCTCAACACGCGAGTCGCAAGACCCATTACCCCAATAGATGGTGAATGAGCCTTCCTTTCCATCCTGTTTGTAACGGATGAATTCGCGACCGGAAACATAGATCGGAACATAGTAGCACGCGAGGCTGGTACCGGAAGCGAATATGGATGTCCACGGAATGCAGTCGTAACGCATGACCAGAGGTTCCAGTACGAGCGCGTGATAATAGTTTTCACCTGACCGGGTGGTGCTGTTACTTTCTTCGAGTACCGATTGTTTATGATTGTAGCTGCTTTTGGACGATCCTGTGTATGTTTGCGTTTCTCCGTTGTAATTGCTTTCACCGGAATGGCTGGTGGTGTAACTTCCCCAGAAATCCTCCCCTGACTTGTTTCGTGAAGCGGTTCCCGACGTGGATCCATTCCAGTTCGAAAGCCATTCAACAGTATCGGTACCGTTGTAGTAGCGTCCTCCGTAGTTGTCTGACAGATACGTGTACGCATACGATTCGGTCACGACGAATCCGGACTCAGCAACGTTCGAAAAATTGGTGTAAGCGTATTTGCCATGCATGAAGTACGTGAAGGGAGCAATGCCTTCTTCGCAGCCCTCACCGTAATCTACCACCGTGGTAACGCTGCCGTCGGCGTTGTTTGTAGTGGTGGTACTTGCGCAGCTCATCCAGGGCGACGCAACGATCACTGTATCCGTGGACGTGGAATCCTGCGTCCGGCCGGTGGTTCTTCCCGAAGATGAAAGGAGCCGGTTGTATGACCCGTTTACGACGGCGTCAGACATGGCTGTATTGGACAGTCCGGGCGAGGACATCATTTGCAAATACTTGCGCGCGAATACGCTCAGATTCTGAGGATCGGCAGATTGAGATGCGTCTTCCTGACATGAAATACCGGTGAGAAGTAACACGGTAAAAACAAGAATCCGTTTCGGTAAGCGCATAATCTTGTAGGGTAAGGTTGACTTTACATTAGACAGTGTGACGGGCGGAAAGGTTGGAACGGAAACCCGCGGTACGCTCACCCGCACCGGGGGATTTTTTCGGCGGTCCGCGCTTTTTGGTAACCGTTCAAATCATAAAAGTGAAATCTCAAACAAAATTCACAGCCCGCCGTAATTAAGGGACGATCGCAGAATACCTATCTCGCGTATGCTAAGAAATTTTATCAAAACCGCGCTCCGGAATGTACTTAAGTATAAGGTTTACGCCGGAATCAACTTCGCCGGACTTACGGCTGGCCTCGCCCTGGCATTGCTCATTTTCACGTATGTAAGGCATGAATTGAGCTATGACACGTTTCACGAGCACGGTGATAGATTATACCGGCTTTCATACACCGCGCCAAATGGTCTTCAGCTTGCCACAAGTCCTCCGCCGATAGCACCGAATATGAAGGACTTTTTTCCTGAGGTCGAAGCAGCGGCGCGATTGTTCGGCCGGAACATGAGTATCTCTGTTCCCGGTAAGGAAGAGATATTCGAGGAGAACAACGTGTTCTTCGCCGATTCCGCCCTGGCTGAAATGTTTACTTTCGACTTTGTCAAGGGTAATCCCGCGAAGGCGCTACGTGATCCATTTACTGTTATTATCACCGAAGAAATGGCCACGAAGTATTTTGGTGACGAGGACCCTTTGGGTGAATCCCTCATGTTCGGAGGTAAACATCTTTTTAAGGTTTCCGGCGTGGTAAAGAAGTTTCCGGAAAACTCCCATATCCAGTTCAACATGCTGGTTCCTTATCACAATATGTTCGATATGGAGAACGAGCCGGGGGCAACCGTTCTTAGAAATAATCTCGCGATAAACTATATTATTAGTCACTCCTATACCTACGTTTTGCTAAAGCCTAGTGCTGATCCGCAGGCAGTTGACCGGAACATGGAGGCGTTTT
>CBKWFZ010000690.1:0-2849 GCA_966673785.1 uncultured bacterium | reverse complement strand
TGGCGCGCGATCGTTGTAGTCGTCGCCGCGTTGTCGCCGGTAATTATCTTGATCTGGATGCCGGCATTATAAAACGCGTTAAGAACGCTCCCGATGTTTGCCTTCGGCGGATCGTGAAACGCAACCAAACCAAGGAACGTGAAGGACAGCTCCTGTTGCTCTTTCGGAAACTGCTCCCCTTTAAAATTACTCACGCCAACACCAAGAACCCTGAATCCGGCTCCGGCCAATTCCTTCATCGCCTGCGTGATGCTTTCCCGCTGCTGATCCGTGAGGTTCGAAATATTCATCATCGCCTCAGGAGCGCCCTTTGCCGCAATAATTCGTTCACCCGGGCTACGCTCGAAAACATGGGTCATCATCGGCGGTCTGCCCCCCAACGGATATTCGTGAATCATTTTGAAATTAACCCGCTCATCCGTTGCAGACGTATGCTGGTATGCCTCATGAAGCGCGAGTTCCATCGGATCAAAAGGGATGGGTTCGCTTGCCCACATCCCTGCGGTAATGATCGCGTTCGGATCGGGGTCACTTCCGACGTCATAAACCTTTCCGGTTGATAGTGAAAAGACCTTCGCCAGTTTCATCCGGTTTTCGGTAATCGTTCCTGTTTTGTCCAGGCAGATTATCGACGCGCTGCCGAGCGTCTCAACTGTTGATGTGTTCTTCACCACGATACCGAGCTTCATCAGACGCCAGGCCCCCAGCGCCATAAATGTCGTAAAGGCGACCGGAATTTCTTCAGGCAGAATACTCATCGCAAGGGTTAATGCCTTGAGCAGACTTCCCAATAGATCCGCCGACTGCAAAAAGTTGATCAGCCATACAATGAGAAACACAACCGCGCCGGCGAACGCCATCTTTCTGACGAAACTTCCGATCTGTTTCTGAAGCGGTGTTTCACCCTTGCCCGTGCTCTCTATAGTCTTACCGATTTTACCGAGCTCTGTACCTGATCCGATTGCCGTTACCTCACAGATGGCGAGTCCGCTCGTTACCAGGCATCCCTGAAGCACCTGATTGTTTGTCGTGTTGTCTTTCAGCACCGGCAGCGACTCGCCCGTGAGGATTGACTCATTTACAGCAAAATCATTCGACTGCACGATCTTTCCGTCTGCGGGAATCGAAGTGCCTTCTTCGACGATCATGTAGTCACCCAATACCAGCTCCTCTTTAGGGATTGTTGAAATCTTTCCATCCCGGATCACGCGGCAAAGTGGCTGCGTCAGTGCGCGAAGTTTGTCAAGCGCCTTTCGGCTCCGCGATTCCTGAAAAAGTGAGATGCCGGTAACCACAAAAATCGCCGAGACCATAAAGATGCCGTCACCCGAATTTCCCGTTAAGAAATAGATCACGGCTGCGGCGACCAGTAGAATCAGCATGGGTTCCTTGAGCAGATCAAGCACCACCACGGCAAAATGATTCTTGCGTTCCTCGATCTCATTACACCCATGCAACGTTCGGGACTTAATTACCCCGGCGGCAGACAGGCCGCTGATCTCCGAGTTTTCGACAATTATGTCCGCCTGGGTTCTCACAAATGCTGCTTGTATAGTAGGCCTGCCGTTCTGGTGTTACATGCTTAAAGTAGGGGAAAATCGCGGTGTCTCCAATGATTCCGGATTAACCGCAACGGATACTTGCATTCCCGCCATGCCGGGAACTATCCGCTGCCGTCTGAAGTTGAATAAAATAATCCGCATCCGGATACGTTTCAAATCGAAAACAGGTAGTTTCGTAGTATGGTCAAAAATGCGATGATCATCGCTCTGTGCTCACTTTTAACATTGGAGGCCTTTTTCCCCGATGTTAACCTGGCTGACCTTTCCGATCTGCCTGAACTGGTTGATCATTTCAATGAACACCGGAAAACATCTCCGCAAATCGGTTTCGCTGAATTTCTGACGTTACATTATTGTGACTCGAATCACCTGGCCAGTACGCCGGCAGATCATCAGAAACTTCCTTTTTCAAAACGACAATTCCAGCGCGCCTTCTTACAAATTTTCCAGGAACCGATTGTCATTAATCCGGAATCTGACTACGCGGTCGTCACTAACATGGAAGGCGTCTATCGCAGTGCCTTTCGTCCCCGTCAAATTTCTTCTCAGGTCTGGCAGCCGCCACGTGGCTGATCCTGCCCTGCTCTTCCGTTAAAATTCTGACTTCTCACCTGCCAGTGAGCGAATAACTCACCTCAACTCGTCGGGCTAACAGCGATACCCATTCTATTCGGATCCGACAGTGCTGTTGTTGGTGCATCGATATCGCCCTGTCTCGTGACAAAGTACTCAGAATTTGAGATGAGCATCGAGGGATCATGCCTGCGCGGCATCTTTCCGGTTCGCTCGCGACGGATTGGTCGCTGATCATGCGAACACACTATCCATATTCTTAGGAAACAATTATCAACGTGATGCAAGGAGCATGGAGTTGGTCGTGTCCGGCGGCGAGATGTTACACCAAATCTCGCTGCGAGAAACGGTAACACTATGCGAATTCCTTCATACACCAGCTACAAATTAATATACAGATGAAAGTATTAAGTTTAATCATTCCATTGGTGCTGTTCACATCCGCCGACTGGCTTACTGACTTTGATAAAGCAAAGGAATCAGCCAGAGAAAAACATCAGTACATATTATTGAATTTCTCGGGTTCCGATTGGTGCGGCCCGTGTATCAAAATGAAAAAAGAAGTCTTTGAAGCACCGCAGTTCCAGGATTTCGCAAACAGCAATCTCGTTCTTCTGAGGGCCGATTTCCCGAGGCAAAAGAAGAATCAGCTGGAGGCTAAACAGAAGGCCCATAACGAAAAGCTTGCTGAACAATTTAATCCGTACGGAAAAT
>CBKWFZ010000689.1:0-2849 GCA_966673785.1 uncultured bacterium | reverse complement strand
GCGTGCGCGACGGGAACGTTCGCCGCAACGATGTAGGGATGGCCAAGCAATGCAACCACCGGCCGGTGATTGAAATGATTCTCCCGGTAGCTCAGCTGAAGTTCGACGAGCAGTTCAACCAGGTTGTAAACCGGCGTGCTCGTCAGAGGCAGCCCCATGGTAACATTCAATTTTTCGACCTTGTCGGCAACGCCATACAATACGGGTGTGAGCAACTTCTCATCGGGAAGCACGACGAGCGTTTCTTCCGGTAACATGCCGGCGTGCAATTGCCGCTCCAGTACTTCCGCCATGATTTTCGCCTGTCCTACAGGCAGCGCAGCCGCATACAAATGAAGACGCTTGTCGCGTTTAAAATTCGACGGAATATCGGCAGGTAACGTCTTCCCCAGAACGGCGTGCCGGCTGTATTCGCGAAAGAACCGCCCCGCTTCCTGGGTTTGATTGTTCATGTAGTAGTCATCAAAATCCCAATAAACCTGCGCGCCCCTTTCGACACAAAACGAGAGCATAACTTCTTCCGCTTTCGTCAGCGCGTTGAACCCGGCGAATACGAGTTTCTCCGGAATCAGGTTTTTATTCTGCTCAGCCAGCTGCGGCAGGTTCAGCGCGACCAGGCGGTGAAGCAGTCCTTCGTAAGCCATCCCATCGGCGACAAGGGAGTCGCGGAATTGCGCATAGACCTCCGGTAGTTTTCGCCAGATCTGGAGGAAACGTTGTTGGTTGGGAGAATCCTTGCCCTCAAAATGCATCCAGAATTGCCGCAGGAAATCACGTTGTTCGTCAGTCAGAAAATCAAACGAAGAATCAATTTCCTTCTGGTGGCTGAGGTCACGAAACAGATGCCCCGTCTCGACAAGATAACGATCCGCTTCGTCGAAATCCCGCAGTAGCATGTCGCCCCAAAAGTAGAATTGATCAAAAGCCTCGTTTGCAGCACCATCGTGAACATGATGATAGACCTTATGAAGCCGGTGAATCAGCTGAAGTTTTTCCGGAACTTTCAGCGTTGAAAATCCGCTGATAAAATCCTCGATTGTCAGAAGCCGTGGTGCGAACGCAGGACGATCCAGCAATGTCGATAAGTGTTTTCTGAAATACAGAATTGCCCGCCGGTTAGGAAAAACAACGGTTAATGAGTCCAGTGATCTACGGTGTTCATTGAACAGTGTTTCGGCGAGTTCCTGTAAGAAAGCTTTCATGCACTGGTTACTTGTGATTTCCCGGGCCGGTGATCGATTTGAATGTCCGGTTTATCGTGTAGCCCAACACCAGACCAAACGCGGCAAAGCCCAAAATTATCCAAACTATATTCTTTTCAAACACCGAAGTTTCAAGTTCAAGAAAGCGGCCAATCGAGTAACCGAGCATATTTAGTATCGAAGACCAAAGGAGGCCGCTGATGATACTGAATACAAAAAACCGGCGGGGGGGAATATCACTCATTCCAATGATCAACGGAATGAGTACCCGAAAACCATAGAGAAAACGATAAGAAAGCAAGACCTGCGTCTGATGCCGTTCGAAGAATCGCTTCACCGGCGCTAAGCGGCGTTGCAGATCCGGGCGCCGCGATACGAAATATCTTCCGTTGGCCCTGCCGATCAGGTAATAAAGCCAGTCACTGACAAAAGAACCGGCAAAACCGCAAAAGATTGTATATGGAATTTCGAAAATTCCCTTGTAGACAAGCGAAGACGCAATCAGAATCGCGGTTTCGCCCTCGAAGAAAGTTCCGATCGCCAGTGCGATGTAGCCATATTGGGCGAGAAACTCTTCCACGTTTAGTCTCCCCGGGTTCCGATCTTGCAGACGTTGTCGAGTCCGATGTGCATCAGGGCATCACCGGTGTTGATCACGGGAATATTGTTGAGCCCGACAACATAACCGGTTTCCGGGGCAAGAATCTGTTCCTTGAATTCACCAAACGGATCGGTGATCGTTCCTACCCATTCTCCCTTATGGATCAGTTGCCCGCATTTGACGTTTGACTGGAAGAGTCCGGCGTTACGGCTTCTGATCCACGTCGTGCTCCAGATCATCTTGTTATCTTCGGTGGCGTCAGGAGCCCAGTCGATCATTTTCAGATACTTCATCAAGCGCAACGTACCGGCCAGACCTTCTTCGATGGCGTGCTGGTCAAACCGCAGACTCTCACCACCTTCGTAGACGATGATATTTTTACCGCGTTTCGCCGCCTCCTTACGCAGTGAGTTTGGCCTGAATCCCGAGTCGATTGTAAAGGGAGCGCGAAAGGCTTCGGCGAGTTCGATGTTTTTCGGATCGCTCAGGACGGCGCGGATCTGGGGATAATTCGTACGCATCGCGCCTCCCGTGTGAAAATCGATACCGACGTCGATGTACGGTATCACCTGATGCATGAGATTATACGCGACTCTGCTCGCAAGCGAACCATTTCTGCTTCCCGGAAAGGAACGATTGATGTCTTTTCCGTCAGGGACGTCGCGCGAGTAGTTCAAAAAGCCATACACGTTCACTACGGGCATGCAGATCGTAACGCCGCGTTTCGGATGATGAAGTCCGCTATCGAGCAACCGCCGCACAATCTCCATTCCGTTAATCTCGTCGCCATGCATTCCCGCGGTAAGCGCAAGCACGGGGCCATCTTCATAGCCACGCGAAATGTAAATGGGCGTATCGATTACCGTATGAGACGGCAGTCTTGCAATATTGATATTGACTTCCTTTGTCTCGCCCGGGCGGATTTCATGACCTGAAATATTGATCTGACGCATAGCACTTCGTCACCGAGGCTATATTACGCATTAATTTTGTCTTTCTGGATCTTGTTCTTCATTGCGTTCTTCTCAAGGTATTTGAAGATCTTT
>CBKWFZ010000688.1:0-2850 GCA_966673785.1 uncultured bacterium | reverse complement strand
CTGCGCAGGGCAAGATCAGGATCACGGATCAAAAAGCCCTGTCCACCGGTGAAGAGGAATCGATTACGTTACGTTTGAGCGACTTTAAGATTAAAGGCTCCGGTGAGGATAAATACCCACGCGATTTCAAGCTTGAAGTTTTTAATGGCGACCACTATTCGGTCTCCAACACGACGATAACGCCAGACGCCGGATTTCGCGGGAAGCTCAGGGTGATGATTCGTATCAGTCGCATCAACAAGAAAGGTTCCGTTATTGCCGAGAGTGACAAAACGCGAATCGATATCGATGTCAAAGGCAGATCGTCGGAATCGTCAAGCGACAAATTGAAGATCACCGGACAGAAAAAACTCACCACGCAGGAAGCGACTCCCATTACACTCAAGCTCACCGACTTCACCATAGAAGGCCCGGGCGAGGACGAATACCCGGATGATTTCGACCTGCGGGTTTTCGACGGTAAAGATTACTCGGTTTCAGGAACGACGGTTACTCCTAAAGAAGGATTTAAGGATAAACTTAAGGTGGAGATCCGGATTCGCCGGATGAATGGCGACCGCGTCATTGCAGAAAGTGACAAGAAGAAGATCGAGATCGAAGTGACGGAGGCGTCGGCTCCAAATCCACCGCCTCCCGCCCAGAACACGCCACCTCAGATAATCGCGCAGAAGAACATCAGCATCGAAATGAATCAGTCAGTCGCGATTGTATTTGCTCACCTCACGGTCATAGATCCTGATGACGTATATCCGACCGGATTTACCCTGAAACTATCCGACGGTCCCAACTACAGTCTTGCATCGGGAAACAATGTGGTTCCGGACAAGGACTTCGTGGGTACCCTTACAATCCCCGTCGTTGTTAATGATGGCGAAGACGACAGCAAACCATTTGAACTCGAGATTTCCGTACTCAGGAGCGGATCAGAACCGGCGCCGCTCCCGGGAGGGCCACCGGTATTCGTGACGTTCGCGGAGGATCCGCTTCAGTACAGCGTCGGGCACTCCGGACTTGCTCTTGGAACAGAGATCGAGATCGATGATCCTGACAGTGATGAATTGTTCTATGCAGAGGTATTCTTTGACGGTAGCACATTTCTACCAGGCAAAGATCAGCTCACTGCCTGGTCCGAAGGTTCGCTGGCAACGGTATTTGACGCTGACGCGGGTATGCTGGTCATCTTCGGTCGTGCTTCGCTTGCCAGTTATCAGCAGGCGCTGCGGTCCCTCCGTTACATTTATGCGAATGATACGCTGCCCACGCAACGGCAACGCGTGGTTCACTTCAGGCTGAATGATGGCGAAAACTTCAGCCAGGTGAAATCGAAGCGAATCGTCATCGCTGAGCCGCTTGTCCTTGATATCCCTACTGTCTTTTCCCCCAACAATGACGCGTCCAATGACGTTTGGCTTGTGCGCCCGACGCGTAGTGCGGATAACGTAACGGTGGCAATACGCGTATTTGACCGCCGCGGCAACCTGATGTTTGAGACCGCGCAGCTGGAACACTACTGGGACGGGCGCAAGAACGGCAGTGAAGTGCCCGAAGACACGTACTTCTATGTCATTGAAGTCAGAACACGTGCAAACGAGACCCGTTACCAGGGTGTTGTCACCGTATTACGTTGACCGGAATTTCGATAAATCGTTATGGATGAATTAACCAGCGGCCTTTGCTGCCATGAGCGAAGACTCTTTCCTCAGACCTTTCTCATGAAGCTGAGTGTTGACCATACCCACAAGCTGAAGTGAGGCTTCAATCTCGTCCTTTTTAATGGCCACGCTTTCCACGTTAAAACCGAATGGGACAGAACGGGCGGTGCAGTAATCAATGAGTTCACGCGCTATCGATGACGCTATGCGCAGGGAACAGGCAACCTGGTCGTCGCTCGCGGACAGTTCTTCGCGGATTTCCTTGGGAATGAAAATGCCGAGCCACTCCATGAACTGCAACGTTTTGGCGGACCCACAGATCGTCAACGTAAAGATGATCGTCGGGATTTCAACGCCGCGCTCCTTACATGCTATTGCCAGGTCGTCAACGACGCGTTTGGCGTACTCGACGTGGAATACACACTGGGAGATGAAGAAGGAGACGCCGCCGGAGACCTTTTCAAGTATCCTGTGGTGCTCATCATTGAACTGGGCGTGCCGCTCAGGAATGGTTACCGCACCAATGAGGGATGTTTTTGCATAGTTTCTGCGCCATACTTCGTAGGCCTCGCCAAGCGTGGTCCTGGGTACGTAGTCGGGGGAAGGAAGACCAACAAACACCGGGTAGAAGTTGTTGCGGTTAATCTGCTCAAGCCACTCACTGAGCTCGGCTATCGGGAACATTCCTGCTGCGCGATAGACGATCTTCGGAACCGCAATGTGCTGCAGGTATTGTGTTGCATAACTGAGTGGATCAAGGGAACTAATGAAGGGAAATGGTCTCTCTTCAGTCGTCCGCGCGGATTCATCCTGTACGTCGTATACAACAAGCGCATCGATGTCGAGGGTCGAAAGATTTTGCCCGAGCTTTTCGGCACTGGTCAGTAGCTTGTCATTGGGAGTGTGCACCTTCGGAGGACAGATGCCATAGATCAGAATGCCTGACTCACGCTGACGGATCCTGGTGTAGAACATATCGGTTACTGAAATAAAATCCGACAAAAATATAGAAAGGTGTAACGATAACAAATTACGGCGTCGATCAAATAGTGGCTAACGGATGTAAGGAGGTTCGCTGATCCTTTTTCTCTCACGGGAATACACAGAATGCACAGAGAAGGCATGGAACGTTCTAAACCGAAATCTGCATTTGCTTCTGTGTTGTTCTGTGGTTTCTGCGAGCGCCATTTTCTCTCAC
>CBKWFZ010000687.1:0-2850 GCA_966673785.1 uncultured bacterium | reverse complement strand
TATGGCGCGGTGGTTTTCCTGAGCAAAACACAAGACGTGATCAACGAAATACAGCAGGCGGATTTCAAACGCTTCATCGAGGCGGGTGGCGGATTCGTTGGCATTCACGCCGCGGCCGATACTGAATACGAGTGGCCGTGGTATGGCAAGCTCGTCGGTGCGTATTTCAAAAGTCACCCGCAGATTCAGGAAGCTTCGCTTAACAAGGTCCGGCCATTTGGCCCGAACACGCTGCCTGACAAATGGGTGCGGACCGACGAATGGTATAACTACAAGAATATCGCCAAGGATATTAACGTGATCTATACACTGGACGAGTCGACCTATAAGGGAGGCGAGAACGGTGAAAACCATCCGATCGCATGGTATCATGAATTTGAAGGCGGACGTTCTTTTTACACCGGACTCGGACACACCAACGAAAGCTACTCCGATCCGCAGTTTCTTGAGCACGTACTCCAGGGTATCCGTTACGCACTCGGCGACGATGCAGAGCTCAACTACGAAAAGGTGAAGACCAAACGCGCAATCGAGGAAAACCGGTTCACGAAAACCGTACTCGACTTCAATCTTAACGAGCCGACGGAAATGGCGATTCTTCCTGACAACAGGATCATCTTTATCGAGCGAAAGGGCGATGTGAAACTATATGACCCGGCAATCGGAAAGGTAAGCGTCGTCAACACGATCAATACCTGGACGAAGTACGAGGATGGTCTGATCGGCCTTGCCGCCGACCCGGATTTCGCGAAGAACAATTTCATATACTTGTTTTACTCCCATCCGCAGCGTTCTTCCAACGTGTTGTCGCGGTTCCTCTTCAGCGATAACAAAATAGACACAACCTCCGAGAAGGAGATCCTTGAGGTCCCTACGCAGCGCGACAAGTGCTGTCACACGGGCGGGTCACTGCAGTTTGGCAATGATCACGTGCTGTTTATCAGTACCGGTGACAACACAAGTCCCTTCGAGTCGGACGGATTCAGCCCCTCCGATGAAAGGCCGGGTCGCGAAGCGTTTGATGCACAGAAGAGCTCATCGAACACCAACGACTTAAGAGGCAAAATCCTGCGGATAAAGATCAACGCCGATGGTACATACGACATTCCGGAAGGAAACCTTTTCCCTGAGGGAGAAGAGAAAACAAGGCCGGAAATATACGTTATGGGGAATCGTAATCCGTACCGGATATCGGTCGACTCACGGACAGGCTACCTGTACTGGGGTGAAGTCGGTCCCGATGCCGGCAACGACGACCCTCAGCGCGGACCGCGTGGTTATGATGAAATCAATCAGGCGCGGAAGGCCGGCTTTTTCGGATGGCCTTACTTTATTGGAGACAACTACGCGTATTCACGTTATGATTTCGCAGCAGCGAAGCCGGGCGAGAAGTGGGATACCGAAAAACCGCTCAACAGATCTCCGAACAATACCGGCAAGGTCGAGTTGCCCCCAGCTCAGCCGGCATATATCTACTATCCGTACGAGAAATCAGACCGGTTCCCGATGGTGAAGGAGGGTGGAAGAAACGCCATGGCCGGCCCGGTTTACTACAGTGAAAAATACAAGGGCGTCAAGACCGCGTTCCCCGACTACTACGATGGCAAGCTGCTCATCTATGACTGGATGCGGAACTGGATGTTTCATGTAACGATGGATGAAAAAGGCGACATCCTGGACATGGAGCCGTTCATGGAAGGGACCAAGTTCAATAACATCATTGATATGGCTTACGGTCCCGACGGAAGGCTTTACATGCTCGAATACGGAACCGCCTGGTTCAAACAAAATATGGATGCACGACTTGTTCGTATCGACTACAACGGCGGAAACAGACCGCCGGTTGTACAGCTCGCGGCGGATAAGCTTGCGGGCGCACTTCCCCTTGAAGTGAATTTCACCGCGAAGGGAACCGTGGATTACGACAATGACGCCCTGGAGTATATGCTCGAAATAGGGGAGAAGAAACAGACGTCTCAGGATGGAAAGTTCAAGTTTACATTCGACACACCCGGAATTTACAACGTGACGTTGACGGCTCGCGATACGAAAGACGCGACAGGAAAAGCACAGCTGAAGATCATTGCCGGAAACGAAACGCCTGAGGTATCTGTACGCGTTACAAAAGGCAATGAGACCTTCTTCTTTCCCGGGGAGCCCGTAAGTTATTCGGTCGCGGTGACCGACAAAGAAGACGGAAGCAGCGCCGATGGTAAGATCACTGCATCCGATGTTATCGTCACATTTGATTATCTCAAGGGCTATGATATGACCTCGATCGCCCAGGGTCACCAGCAGGCCATCGTCGAGATGCCGGGTAAAGGATTGATGGATGCCAGCGATTGCAAGTCCTGCCATCTTGTTGACCAGAAATCCGCCGGCCCTTCGTATGCAGATATTGCGAAACGATACAAGAACAATGGTGATGCGGTGAACATGCTTGCAGAAAAGATTATCCGCGGCGGGGCGGGACAGTGGGGTACGATCGAAATGGCCGCACATCCTCAGATCAGCGTCGAAGATGCACGGCAAATGGTTGCATACATCTTAACGCTTGATCAGGAAAAGCCGACGAAATCGCTGCCATTGGAAGGAACGGTCACTCCCGGCAAGGAAACAGAAGGCGCATACCTGATCAATGCCTCTTATGCCGACAAGGGTTCGGGCGAGATCCCGAGTCTTTCTTCGGCAAACACGTATGTGTTGCGCGCGCCTATGCTGAGTCCGAATCATGCCGCTGAGCTGAACGTGGCGCGGGTGATGGCGGTTAACGGTCGTCATGCACTGGAGAATGTCAAGCACAATGCACACGCGTTGTTTACGAAAGTCGACCTTACCGGTATAAAATCG
>CBKWFZ010000686.1:0-2854 GCA_966673785.1 uncultured bacterium | reverse complement strand
TACGGATCGATGCTGGCCCCGCTGATGCAACTTAAACCATATTGAATTATGAAAATTACTGTTGTTGGCGCTGGTAATGTTGGCGCAACCTGTGCGGATGTACTAGCCTACAGGGAAGTAGGAAACCAGATCGTACTGGTCGACATTAAGGAAGGACTCGCCGAAGGCAAGGCTCTCGACATCTGGCAAAAGGCTCCCATTGACCTTTACGACAGCCGCACTGTTGGCGCTACCAACGATTATGCCCGGACTGCCGGTTCCGACGTAGTTGTCATCACTTCGGGGCTTCCGCGCAAGCCCGGCATGAGCCGCGACGATCTTATCGGAACGAACGCCGGCATTGTGAAGTCGGTTACCGACAACATTGTGAAGCATTCACCGGACGCGATCATCATCGTTGTGTCAAATCCGCTTGACGTAATGACGTATCAGGCACACATCACTTCGCGCCTGCCCCGCACCCGGGTTATGGGTATGGCTGGTATCCTCGACACCGCACGCTATCGTGCGTTCCTTGCCGAGGCATTGAACGTTTCTCCCAAGGATATTCAGGCGATGTTGCTTGGCGGCCACGGTGACACCATGGTCCCGCTTCCGCGTTATACTACCGTTGCCGGCATTCCGGTTACGGAACTTATCGACCGCGACAAACTCAATGCGATTCTCGAAAGAACAAAGGTCGGCGGTGGAGAACTTGTCAAACTGATGGGAACATCGGCATGGTATGCTCCGGGTTCCGCCGCAGCGCAGATGGTGGAGGCGATCGTTAAGGATCAGCGCCGCATATTCCCGGTTTGTATCAAACTCGAGGGCGAGTATGGTATCAAAGACTGCTACCTGGGCGTGCCCGTGGTTCTCGGTAAGAACGGTGTTGAAAAAGTTATCGAACTCGATCTTAACAACGAAGAAAAAGCACTCCTCGAATCAAGTCGTAAGGCGGTCCGTGAAGTTATGGATGTTCTCGATAAGCTGAGCTAGTGTTATGCCGCGGCGCCTTCGGGTCCGCGAGCAGTTTTCCGCAAAAAATAACCTCCGGTAAGAAGCCGGAGGTTTTTTTGTTATCGACTATTTGTCTCCCCGGTAGATGATCTCGCCTTTAACAAGCCCGTAACGGCTGCGCATGTCGTCGGTCATTTCATTTACAAAGTGTTCTTCAATTGCGCGAAGCCCGGCAGCGCGGATTCTTTCGGGATAATCGTGCCCGTATTTCCGCACGTGGTCGTTCTGCCCGAAAATTCGTTCGCGCTCGCGGGGATCAGTGATGGTGTCATCGGAGAAGGTATGCTCGCCGACGGGATTGAAAAACGGAACCTGTAGTATAGCGAAGCCGTTAGGCTTCAGCACACGCCGGATCTCGCGCATCGCCTGAATATCATCACGCACGTGTTCGAGAACATGGTTACACAACACCACATCAAACGTGTTTTCCTTGAAAGGAATCGCATGGATATCCATCTTGACTTTCGCCAGGGGCGATTCGATATCGGCAGTGATATAACGATCGCCGTGAATCTTTTCAAAGCGCGGTATGAAACAGGCCTCAGGCGCAATGTGCAGGATGTCAAGACGCGTCGAAAAAAACGTCGTCCTTTCCTTCAGATATAGCCACATTAGCCGGTGGCGCTCCAGCGAGAGACAATTCGGACACAAGGCATTCTCACGGGGCTTCAGCCTTCCATACGGCATGAATTTCCGGAACTGTGATCCGCAAACCGGGCACTCGACGCTACTTCCGCGGTACATCAGTCCGGCGATGCGGACACCCCAGCCGCCCAGACGCTGAAGGTATTTCCGGGGCACAAAGCGCACTAAAAGGGAAATGATCTTCTTCATTGGCGCCCAAAAATAGTAAAAGGGGCCTGCGAAAGTAGCAGAAAATCAAAAGATTAGTCCCGGGGAAAAAAAAGCATTGAGGGTAAAACTATTTGTTTCGAACCTTCATCTTTACATGCAGAAAGGGAAACCTTCCAGTCCTTCAACAACGATTTAATGGCCGAAACCTTACTCGATATTGCAATGATGCATTCGGACACCTTGATCTTGCGCGCGCGTCAGGGCGACCAGAATGCGCAGGGAAAGCTGGTGCAGATGTGGTACAAAAGGATTTACAATTTCTCCTACAAGTTCTTTGTCGATCACGATCTGGCCATGGAGGTAACCCAGAAGTCATTCATATCGATGTGCCGCAACGTGGGCGGACTTCAGGATCCGGCGCGATTCAAATCCTGGCTGTACAAGATCGCCGTCAATTATTGCCGGGAGGAGGCGAGAAGGAGAAAAGGAAGCAGGTCGCTCTCGTTTGATGTCGTCTGGAATCGGGAGGCTGAGGATTCACCGGTATGGGAGTCTTCCGGACAACGTCACGAAAATCCGGAAAGGCAGTTTCACCACGCCGAAGTGAGCGACATCCTTCAGCAGGCGTTACTGGAACTTAACGAGGATCAGCGCGAGGTGGTGATCATGAAGGAATTCGAAGGTCTGAAGTTCCGCGAGATCGCCGAAGTACTGAACATCTCGGAGAACACCGTCAAGTCGCGCATGTATTATGGTCTTGACGGACTGAAGAAAATACTGGAAAGCAAAAACATTACGAAAGATACACTAGGCTATGAGTTATAAACCGGATCAGCAGGAATTGATGGCTTATTTGTACGATGAGCTTGAGCCATCGGAAAGAGCAAGGGTAGAGCAGTATCTCTTGGAGAATCCGTCCGCAAAGGAGGAGCTTCAGAGGTTCGCTGGCGTGTCGGCGATGCTGAAGGGTATCAAGGACAAGGAGGTCATCGCGCCGCCGATCTTTCTGCCCGAACCCGCAAAGATGCGTTTTCTTGATACGCCATACTTTAAAACTATC
>CBKWFZ010000685.1:0-2866 GCA_966673785.1 uncultured bacterium | reverse complement strand
AAAAGATAACTCCATTCCGAAGCGTTGCATTTCCTGCGTTACCGCATTAAACGTTCCGCCATAAAGGTCCCGCTGAAATATTGCATGATCCCCCTTTTCCATAAACGACAATATGGAGGTAAGGATGGCCGCCATCCCGGAACTAAACATAACTCCTGTATCGGCGCCTTCAAGCGCAGCCAGTTTTGCGACCACCGCCTTTTGATTCGGCGTATTGTAGTATCGTGGATAAAGTGATCCCTCGTCCGTATGAAGATAATCATAAGCCGATGCCGGATAAAGGGGTGTGACCATTCCTCCAAACCGGGGATCCCCTTCCGACCCGGCGTGGACGCTAATTGTGAGCTTTGAAAAATCAGTAGCCATTCCGTTTTCTATTGAGCCACCAAATATAGAATTCCCCCTGATGGAAATGTTCAACCAAAGCAAAGATTTTGACTAACGAGGAATGTATCAACGACCAGGGAATCGTATATTCGTATAGTCTCCCGTTATGTCTGTCGAAATTCTCACTTTGATCATTAACGTCAACAGTGTCTTCCCGCTTTTCGCGATCGTAATTTTGCTAATTACATTCCGTCGTAACAGCATCCCGGTGAAGTGGTTCAACTGGGGCCTGATCGTTTCGTGGCTTCCGGTTCCGGTGTCGATGTTCCTGCTAAGTATCAAAATAAATCCGAACTACGCGAACACGGGGTATTACATTCTAGCGCCGTTGCTTTACATGCCGTTCTTCTATTACGCCATCAAACGCCCGCGATTCAAGCGATGGTTTATCATCGTCCCAGCCGTGAACCTTATCTTTGGAATTGCGAATGTCTTTTTCATTCAACAAGAAACAATAAATTCATACAGTTCGATTTCACTAAGCCTTATGGTCATTACGGCCAGCCTTCTCTACTACTACTCGCTCCTGAACGGTGACTTTACTGAAAACATTGTAAAAATGCCGGTTTTCTGGTTCGTGACGGCGTTTTTCATTCTTTGTTCAGGGCAGATCATGATGGTCAGCTTCACCTTTTATCTTATTAATGTGCACCAGGATAACCTCGTTGTACTGTGGACATTTCATAACGGTTTGTCGCTGATTACCGGATCGATCACGCTGTACGGAGCGATACTTCATTACCGTCAATTGAAGGCAACTGCCGTTCTGCCCCGGAAAGTGTGAGTCTCGGTTTTTTGCATTTCCCTCTTTTGGAATTCAAAGTTTGTTCCTCAACTTCGCAGTCGGAAGGTCTCCTCCGCCGTTATGCAGCTAAGCCCGGAAACAACTCAAGTTTATCTGATCATCGGTGTATCGGTAGTCGCTATGCTACTCATGGCGGGCTCGATTATTCTGTTCGTCCTTTACTATCAAAAACGCATGACCGAAGAACAGCTCGGACGTCAACGGATGGAAATTGCATACCAGAAAAAGATGATCGAGGCAGCACTTGAATCGCAGGAGAAGGAACGCCGGCGTGTCGCGGGTGACCTGCACGACAGCATCGGCGCTATGCTTTCAACGATCAGGCTAAGCCTGATTTCTCATGTCAAACGAAATCCAGCGGACAAAGAAAGTATTACGGAAAGCAAGAAAATGCTGGATGAAACTATTGAGTCGGTCCGGCGTATCAGCAGGGATTTGATGCCGTCGACACTGGAACGCTTCGGACTGGTTCAGGCTATAAAGGAAATTTGCGACCGGTTTCAGTCCTCATCCGCAATCCCCATCGTATTTCGCGAGATTGGCGAGACGCCTCCGCTCTCACAGGCTCGTGAACTGATGCTGTTCCGTATCATCCAGGAATTGCTCAACAACGGGATGAAGCATGCGCAGGCGTCAAACCTCCGTGTGACACTGCAAAACGCGGACAGTTTGCTTGTGATTGTGGAAGATGATGGCAAAGGATTTGATTACGACAGGCAAAAGAATGAAAAGGTTTCCGGGAAGGGTCTGGGATTATTTAATATTGAAAACCGCGCGCGGCTTGCAGGCGGGACCGTTGATCTGCAATCTGTGTCCGGAAAGGGCACAACAATCACAATAACAGTTCCTTATGAAGACATTTAAGGTATTCATCGCTGACGACCACACACTGTTCCGCAAAGCGATGGTGAATTTGATGAAGACTTTTGAGCGCGTCGAAGAGGTATTGGATGCGGAGAATGGAAAAGAACTGCTGACCCTAATGAAAAGTCAAAAACCCGATGTGGTTATTGTCGATCTTCAGATGCCCGTGATGGATGGCGCCGAAACCTGCGAGCAAATTATCTCCCGTTATCCTGATGTCAAAATCATAATCCTGACAATGCACGACAGTGAACGGTTTATACTCAGCATGATGGAAGCGGGGGTTCATGCTTTTCTGCTGAAAAACACGGAACCCGAAGAATTGGAGAAAGCGATCTATTCGGTTGCTGAAAAAGATTTTTATCACAACGACCTTGTTGGAGCTGTTCTCCGAAAGAACGTAAAGGAAAAGCGGGTGGGGCAACGGCCATCATTCAGACAAACCGAACTTACCGATCGCGAGAAGGAGGTTCTGATCTTGATCTGTCAGGAATTGACGATACGGGAAATCGGCCAGCGACTTTCGTTAAGCGAAAATACTGTCCGGAACCATCGCGTTAACATCATGGATAAAGTCGGCGTGAACAATACCGTGGGCCTCGTCAAATACGCCTATGAGGCCGGCCTTATAAGTTAGATTGCAGAAAAATCCGGCTGGTATAATTATACCAATTTCATAGTACTTTTTTACTACTCACCGGAAAAATCCGGATTCTCCATCTGCGTTTCCTGCAAAAATGAGCACACTCCGCCGGGTCACCCTGATTTTTCCGGTATTCTGATAAGTGTTTTAATCCCGATCTTTAAAAG
>CBKWFZ010000684.1:0-2870 GCA_966673785.1 uncultured bacterium | reverse complement strand
CGTGACCTTCCGATTCCGGGTCGTCAATTGAAGGGCGTTCATTTCGCCATGGAGTTTTTGACGCAGCAGAACAAACGCGTCGCCGGTGACAGAATATTCAGCGGAGAAATTCTTGCAACAAACAAGAATGTACTTGTGATTGGAGGCGGTGACACGGGGTCCGACTGCGTAGGAACTTCGAACCGCCACGGTGCAAAATCGGTAACTCAAATTGAACTTTTAGCGAAGCCTCCTCAAAAAAGAGACGATGCTTCAAACCCCTGGCCACTATGGCCGATGGTCCTAATGACATCCTCGTCGCACGAAGAGGGCGTGGAACGTCAGTGGGCAATTCTGACAAAAGAATTCCTGGGTGATAACAATGGACGCCTGACCGGGCTGAAAGTAGTCGATATAAAATGGGGTGTTAACGCCCAGGGAAAAATGGGCTTCGAGGAAGTCCCGGGTACTGAACGCGTGCTCCCATGCGAACTTGCGCTCCTTGCTATTGGCTTTGTCGGCGCAGAGAAGGGCGGGCTTATCGATGAGCTGAAAATTGAGCTGGATGAACGCGGGAACATCAGGTCGAATAATTACATGACCTCGCAGGAAGGCATTTTCGCCGCGGGCGATGTGCGGAGAGGCCAGTCCCTCGTGGTATGGGCAATTTCAGAAGGCCGTGAGACAGCCAAAGCAGTCGATACCTGGCTGATGGGCTCTTCGAACCTGGAATCGAAAGATGAGTCTTTCGTTCATATCGAGCAAAGCGCCTGATAGCTCCACAAATTTCTACGAACCCTGCCACGTACATGGCGGGGTTCTTTTTTCGCGGCTATTGAACGGATTCCGGGTTTCACCTGTTAGGTGTGAAAACCAATAGAATCATTATTTTTGGCCACAGAAAAAAATCAAACGCAAGTGTCGAAGAAAACGGTTAAGGTCGGTACGGTTCAAATGAGCTGTTCCGCAAATCCGGAGGAAAACCTGCAGAAGGCAATCGCAGGTATCCGGCAGGCAGCGTCGCAGGGAGCGCAAATTATCTGTCTGCAGGAGTTGTTTCGCTCGCTTTACTTTTGCGATGTCGAGGATTATGACAATTTTAAACTGGCGGAAGCAATTCCGGGACCATCGACGAATACACTTGGGGCGTTAGCAAAAGAGCTTGGCGTCGTGATAGTCGCGTCCCTGTTCGAGAAAAGAGCAGAGGGTTTATACCACAACACCACCGCAGTCCTTGATGCCGATGGGACTTACCTCGGCAAGTATCGTAAAATGCATATTCCCGATGATCCTGCCTATTATGAGAAATTCTATTTCACACCTGGCGATCTCGGATACAAAGTTTTTAAGACAAAATTTGCTACGATCGGTGTGCTGATCTGCTGGGATCAGTGGTACCCGGAAGGTGCGCGGATCACGTCTCTGATGGGTGCCGAGATCTTGTTCTATCCGACGGCAATCGGCTGGGCTACCTCGCAGGACGAATCCACGAACACGGAACAATTCAACGCATGGCAAACAATTCAGCGTAGTCATGCCGTTGCGAACGGTGTGCATGTGGTCAGTGTCAACAGGGTAGGTCTTGAACAACAAGGCGCCATGAAGTTCTGGGGAGGATCGTTTATCGCAAACCCGTTTGGGTCTGTATTGTATCAGGCAACGCATGACCGTGAGGAAGTTCACGTTGAAGAAGTCGATCTCGGCAAGACCGATCGCTACCGCACCCATTGGCCGTTCCTCCGTGACAGACGAATCGATTCATATCAGCCGATAACGAAACGATACATCGATCAGGAATAGTCTATCGAACCAGCTTAAATACATGACTGCAGCGTCTCTTTCCGGGATACCGGATTACAAGGCCTTCGCCGGCGACAAGACTCCACGCGAGCTCGGCTACTACTTTCCCGCGGAGTTTGCGCCGCAATCGGCAATGTGGCTGAGCTGGCCGCACAAGGAGGCTTCATGGCCGGGTAAAATTGAGAGCATCTATCCGGTTTACGCGGAATTCATCCGCCTCGTTGCAGAGGGTCAGCGTGTTAAAATTAATGTGGCTGACGAAAGGATGAAATCGAAAGCACTTGACTACCTCGAAGAAGCCGGTGCAGATATTAGTCATGTCGACATACTGCTCCACCCGACAAACGACGCATGGTGCCGCGACCACGGTCCGGCATTTCTCGTTAATCCCAATGCCGAATATAAAAAGATTATTGTCGACTGGGGATACAACGCCTGGGGCGGTAAGTATCCTCCGTTCGATCTTGATGACGAAATTCCCACCCGTATTGCGGCCCATTACGGTCTACCTGTAGTATATCCTGGTATTGTTATGGAAGGAGGGTCTGTCGATTTCAACGGTAAGGGTACTGTACTTACGACGACGGCCTGCCTCCTGAATGAAAATCGCAACCCCCATCTCAACCAGGAACAGCTGGAGCGATTTCTTTGCGACTATTATGGTGTGAGCAACGTTCTTTGGCTTGGCGATGGCATTGTCGGTGACGATACCGATGGCCACATTGACGACATTACCCGGTTTGTGAACAGCGATACCGTAATCACTGTAGTCGAGGAAAATCGCGCAGACGAAAACTATAAACCGCTTCAGGAAAACCTGAGGCTCCTCAATCGGCTCAGGCTCGAGTCGGGAAAGCAAATCAATATTGCCGAACTCCCCATGCCTTCGCCTGTAGTACATGAGGACATGCGACTTCCGGCTTCGTATGCGAATTTCTATATCTCAAACCGGTATGTGATCGTTCCTGTTTTCCGGGACAAAAATGACGATCGCGCACTTGATGTCATTCAGCAATGTTTCCCGGAAAGAAAGGTTGTGGGACTGGATTCCGTTGACATTATATGGGGGCTTGGCTCATTTCATTGCCTCA